>CAWULW010000031.1:0-6911 GCA_963923615.1 uncultured Holophagaceae bacterium | reverse complement strand
CTTCGTCGGCAGCGTCAGATGTGTATAAGAGACAGCTCCAGGTAATTTTAATAATGGACTAGGTCTTCCTATGTCACTAGCTCTTTTCCCTGAGGGTACGCAATCCGCAGTTTTGGAGATGGGCATGAGTACTTTAGGCGAAATCAGGAAGTTAACAGAGATAGCCCCTTTGGATTTTGGAGTTTTGACCGGCATTGGTCATGCTCATATTGAAAACTTTCCAGATGGTCTAATGGGAATTGCAAGAGCTAAAGGAGAATTAGTTGAGGGCATTAGGAACGGCGGATTATGGACCTATCCAGAAAATGATGAAAAGTGCAAATGGATTGCAATGCAATCATGGGCAAAGCATTGCCTAGCCATACCCGTGGGAGAAACTAGTCCAAGAAAAATCTTAAATCATAAATCTAAAGGTGTTTTGGGCGAAACTTTTATCTATCAAGGACCCCACCATCGCTTTGAAGTTCATATTCAATTAAAGGGCCTTCATAATGTAATGAATGCAGCTCTTTCAATAGCGATTGCCCTTGAAGCTGGCCGCAGCGAGCAACAGATTATTTTAGGCGCTTCAGCACTTGCTCCAGCAGATGGTAGAGGCCGACTTCATCATCTGTTTGACGGTGGCTACCTATTGGACGAAAGCTATAATGCGAGTCCTGAATCCATCATTGCAACCGCCCATAGTCTCAAGGATTTGCCGGGCGGTGAATTGATAGCGATTTTAGGCTCTATGCGGGAGCTTGGTCAATCTGCAACTCAGCAACATGAATTAGTCGGGCTTCGCCTTAAAGAATTGGGTTTCAACCGTCTATTATGTTTCGGGGACTTTGCCAATTACCTTGCTAGTGGCTTTGGAAGGGGGTCCAAGGCTTTTAGTGGATTTGAAGATCTTCGGGATGAAGTAGATGGTCTGACTTCCATACCCCATAGCTCTAGAATTTTGGTAAAAGGAAGTCGATATTGGAAGTGCGAACAAGTGGTAGAGTGGATACTAAATTCTAATTAAAATACAATTAAATCTTTATAGGTTGATTTAATGCTTGCGCGATTTCTCCTTCACTTCCAAGATATTGCAGGAATTAATGTCCTTAAATATATAACTTTTCGAACGGCTCTGGCCGGAATTACAGCCCTACTTATTACCTTGCTATTAGGACCAAAATTAATCAGTTTTTTAAAATCCATTAAAGCCGCTCAACCGATCCTAGGAGATGCGCCTAAATCTCATCAAGATAAACAAGGCACTCCCACGATGGGAGGACTTTTAATCATTTTTTCAATACTCACAGCTTCTGTTATGTGGGTGGACTTAGCAAACCCTTCAGTGTTGATCTGTTTAGGCACTCTGATGGTATTCGGCGTAGTTGGTTTTCTTGATGATTATAAAAAATTAATGAAGAAAGATAATCTAGGACTTAAGCCTAAGCAGAAAATTTTTCTCATGCTGATTCTCTCCCTAGTTATTGCCATCCTAGTGATTCAATTTGATCAACGCGGCCCACTGTCCCTTAGTGTTTCATTTCCGTTCTTCAAAGATTTCCACCCCTATATAGGTCTATGGATGATTCCTTGGATTATGCTTGTCATTATCGGAACAAGTAACGGTGTGAACCTAACTGATGGACTTGATGGACTTGCTGCGGGCACCATTGTGATTGCAGCTTCTGCTTTCACATTACTCACATACGTCGCAAGCAATATTAAGTTAGCAACCTATCTTGCTGTTCCTTATGTTGCTTCGGTCTCTGAATTAACTGTGATCATGGGTGCGGTTGCAGGGGCAGCCCTCGGCTTCTTATGGTTCAACGCTCATCCAGCAGAAATATTCATGGGTGATACTGGTTCTCTTAGCATTGGTGCACTTTTAGGAACTACTGCAGTCCTGATTAAGCAGGAGATTATTATATTACTTGTCGGAGGTATTTTCTTCTTAGAGTCTCTTAGCGTCATTCTTCAGGTGGGTAGTTTTCGTCTACGAAAAGGTCGTCGTATATTTCGCATGGCTCCTTTTCACCATCACTTGGAGTTAAGTGGTTTACCCGAAACAAAAGTAGTGATTCGACTTTGGATCGTGGCGATTGTGCTTTGCCTGCTAGGCCTAAGTTCTCTAAAACTCAGATAATTTCCATGTCTAAACTCAAAACAATGATAGTGGGAACTGGGCAATCTGGACTTTCTGTTGCTCGTTTTCTTCAAGGTATCGATAGCGTCACACTTACTGATACCAATAGTTCGCAAGAATCTTCGAAGACTCGCGAAATTGAAGACTTAAAAGCTAAATATCTTCCTGGTGATAATGCACTAGAGGAGATTGCGTGCTTCGACCGTCTAATTTTAAGCCCGGGCGTCCCCCTCGCTAGTCCTTTGGTTAAAAAGGCCTTCGAATATGGAATTCCTATGATGGGCGAGATTGAATTCGCGTTTAGAGAATGCAAACAAAGGTATCCACAAAACAAAATTTTAGCTATTACTGGTACTAATGGTAAGAGTACAACTACCGATCTTCTTTCGGTACTTATTCGTGAAGGCGGTGGAGATGCAATCCCCTGTGGAAATATCGGCTTTCCATTCACCGATGCTTTAAAGCAGGCAAACCAAAACACTGTTTTCTGTCTAGAAGTTAGTAGTTACCAACTCGAGACAGTATCCAGGTTTAAAGCCGACGTCGCCGCTTTTCTTAATTTAGCCCCTGATCATCTAGAGCGTCATGAAACTATTGAAAAATATCGAGATATAAAGCTACGTATATTCGAGAATCAGAACTTAGGTGATATTCGAATTAGTCCTTATAATGAACCCCAATTATGTCGATTCGATAAGACGGGTCCACTAAACCTATTTTTCTCGCTAAATCCCATGGATGCTCTCGGATGTTTTGTGGATAACGAAGGGAATATTCGTATCAAATTGATGGGTGGTCACCCTGAAGTGATCTTAAATAAGAATAAATTGCTTATTTTAGGCCAACATAATATTGCAAATGTTCTTGTGGCCTGTCTTATGGCTGCTGTGATTGGTATAAAGATACCTTCTATTCAAAGAAGTCTTGAGAATTACAAGGGCCTAAGGCACCGACTTTCCTTGTTTGCTCAGCATAACGGAATACGTTTTATCAATGATTCCAAGGCAACAAATGTTGATTCAACCTCCGTAGCCTTGGGAGCAGTTAACGGTCCCATCATCTTGTTGTTAGGTGGGATTCATAAAGGCTCATCGTATACTCCTTTAATTCCCCTGATCAAAGATAAAGTCAGCCACCTAATTTTTATAGGTGAAGCAATTCCAATTCTCGAAAATGATCTAGGACTCTTTCCACATGATTCAATTTATGATTTTTCCGAAGGGGTCAAGCGAGGATTAGATATTGCAAAAAAAGGCACCACATTACTTTTAAGCCCAGCGTGCGCAAGTTTTGATCAGTTTACGAACTTTGAAGCAAGGGGAGACGCATTTGAAAGGCTTGTTAATAATTGGATAAGTTCTAAAACTTGAACATTTCAATTAATTTATCTATGCGTTCTGCAAGTTCGTAATCCTTAGGAGTTAGACTCTTCTTGTCGTGGGTGGTAAGAACAATTTCTAAGTAGCCCCAACCCAATTTAATATCAGGATGGTGTTGAAGATCTTCCGCCTCCCTCGCAATTGCAGTCACAAGATTTAAACCTGAAATAAAATCAGAAGTTCTAACCTTTCTCACTAGGTGATTGTCGTGTGTATCCCAGTTGTTCATGGTATCTCCTAGTTAGACATATAAAAGTCAAGTTGTGAATGTAGCAGCCACTCAGAAGGAAATTGTGATGCTACTTTGGCAAGAGTACCCAATTGTATTGGATTGATTTGGCCATCCAAAATCATACGATTCAACTCCTCGTATATCCGACCTAGAGCTGGGTCTAAATCCTTGATTTTTGCCCGGCGTACAATAAGTTCACCCTCTTCATAAGTAAAACTATTATTTGTGGGGACAAGTTCTTCCCATAAAGTTGGATTTGCTGGTCCTCCAGCGATTGATGTGAGGGTTGAAGAGGAGATCACTTGGCTCGACCCCTGTTTAAAGATTTCTTTTAAACGAGGATGATCCGTTCTGATATTTCTTAGATAGCCATTTTCGAGCGATCCGTGCAAATAATATTGATCGAAGGTAAGGTTAACAAATCTTTCATTAGATGAGAATTGATCCCAAAAAAACAGGATGGGTTCCTTATTGAACTGATATTCCTTTTCATTTATTTCCAAGAGAGAAGGGCCGCTCATACAAGCGACAGCACCCGAAGATATAGGACAGTATTCAGCGATTTGGCCACTCAAAAAACGATCATTATCTAACTTTAGATGAACAATGGATTCTGCTTTTTTGGCCTCTAAAAGTCCGTGTAAACCACCACGAGTGTAGGACAGGGTAGCTTCAAATTGCTCCAAAATATCAAAAAGATGCTCAAAGTCTTTGGCAACAAAAAGTTGGGGCTGCATCGTCGTTATATCATAAGCCTTTTCGATACAGGCAAGAGTTAGTGGGTACTTCTTGACGCTATCAGTAAGAGCATGTTCAGCTTCCTCAATACTAGAGAGTAATCCTGCTCCATAAAGCTTGGGGTGATCTAGTTCTCCCACCATCCCATATTCTGCTGTCCACCAGTATAGTCGACTGGCTTTGGTATTTTCACTAACATAACGATGACTGTTTCGAGAGAACACTAATCTTTCCTCTGCCTCTAAAATTTGGTCTTGGGTTGAATTTGGATTCTCTTTGACAATGCTTAGATGCCTAATGGCTTCAAATACTAAAAAATCCTCTTTTGAGGAAATTGCCTTAAAGCCGAGTAAACCACATCTTTGGACATAAGTTGCATATTTATGATTGATTAAGATAGGTGAATGACCCGCACTCTCATGAACGATGTCGGGTGCAGGTGTATAGCCAATATGCCGATGATCCCTTATATCCTCCGCAATAGCCAAGACTCTTCTGGACTGAAGTTCGGTAAATACCGATGGAGGTATAAAACCTCGAACTGCTACGGCAGTCCAACCAATTTCTTTAAGACATAGATTCATTTCATCCAGACTTGGGATTCTGTTTACACTAATTCCAGTCCTCAATAAACCATCCAAATAATCTGGGTGTGCACTTTTCTTTAGGGTTTTCTGCAAGCGGGTTAGTATATGTCTCCAAACGGCATGATCTCTCGGAGTATATTGGGAATAATCTTGTCTCACAACATAGGGTCTTAAGTGATCCGGTAATTGGCTTATCGCTTTCTCTGTGGGAGTCATATGTTAGTCTCCGCCCCAAACTTGGGATCCATTAATCCACGTGGATTTGATTTGACCCGGAAGTTCCCATCCCATAAAAGGGGTATTGGTAGACTTAGATTTTATGAAGCCAGAATTCACTTTTATAGTTGCATTTGGATCAATGATGACAAAATCAGCGGGCGCACCCTTTTTTAGAGAGCCCAAATGGATTTGATCAAGATGAAATGTTCGAGCAGGAGAGAGGGTTAGAAGCTCAACAAGCCGTGTACGGCTAATTACTTTGGAGTTGACTAACAAATGAATCGAAAGCGGTAACGCAGTCTCGAGGCCAATTATCCCAAAAGCAGCTAAGGGTAGGGGTATATTTTTATCCTGAAGGCCATGAGGGGCATGGTCCGTAGCAATTGCATCTATTGTTCCATCAACAAGAGCTTCTAGGATAGCTTCAATATCCTTTTGCGAACGCAGTGGAGGGCTCATCTTGTAATTAGTATCGAACTTTAAAAGTTCAATATCTGAAAGAGCAAAATGGTGGGGAGTAACTTCGCACGTTACACGGACGCCCCTAGATTTAGCACTTCTAATAAGTTTTAGTGACCCTGCTGTACTGACATGAGCTATATGGAGATGACCACCTGTTTCCTCTGCGAGGATAATATCCCTTGCTACCATTACTTCTTCAGCGGAAGCAGGAATCCCAATACAACCTAGGGCTGCGCTAATTTCCCCCTCATTAACGTAACCCCTGTTTGATAAGGTTAGATCTTCTTCGTGTGCAACTATGGGTACCCCTAGGTGCTCACTGTAGGTCAAAGCTCGTTTCATAAGACCTGCGTTCATAATCGGGTAACCATCATCGCTAAAGGCCACACATCCCGTTTGCTTGAGTAAGCCAAGATCGGCAAGTTCCTCCCCCTTTAGTCCAAGCGAAACCCCGCCAATGGGAAAATATCTTGCGAGATTAGTTGATCTGGCTCTCTCTATCATAAGTTTTGTGATCTTAACCGAATCATTAACAGGTGACGTATTTGCCATTGCACAGACAGTAGTAAAGCCTCCCGCTACTGCCGCCATCCCGCCGGAGGCAATCGTTTCTTTACGGGTATGCCCCGGTTCCCTAAAGTGGACATGGAGATCGATCAGACCGGGAAGGATCCATTGTTTACCTACGTCAATCACTCGAATACTCGAAGAATGGGTATTGGGATCCAGGGTTTCCGCTAGGTCAGTAATATATCCATTTTCGATGTAAATATCCGTGATGTGGTCATAGCCCTGAGAAGGATCGATCAGGTGAGCATTCTTCAGAAGAAGGGTATTCATCAATATGTTCCCCCCATCATTTTAGCCTAATAAAAAGGACGGCAAACCTCAGTCATTCCGGTAACTAGAAGGCTCTTGGAGTGGGATAACGTCATGGGCATGACTTTCCTTTAGCCCTGCGTTTGTAATTTGAACAAACCTAGCATTCTTTATAAAGTCTTGAATGTTGGAGGATCCCGAGAGGCCGATACCGGCTCTTAAGCCTCCGATAAGTTGAGTCACAACTTCCTCCAACTTCCCCTTGAATAAAACTCTTCCCTCAATACCTTCAGGAACTAATTTACTAGATTCTATATTTTCTTGAAAATATCTATCCTTGCTTCCAGCCTTCA
>CAWULW010000030.1:0-6927 GCA_963923615.1 uncultured Holophagaceae bacterium | reverse complement strand
TGACCCCAGATTTGTAGGGCTTGAGTTGTATCATTCACGATAATTTGCGGGACTTGACATTCAATAAAGTGATCTACAATGACGCACGAAGCTCCTCGCTGAAGTGCATCCTGAATAAATTCATGTCCATCTCTTTTACCCCTAATAGCAATAAAACAGTCTTTTTCTTTTATTTCTTTAGAATTAATTGAAATGCCCAAAGGAACCAGTGTCGGATCCCCAACCAGATCTCCGCTAAGATACTCTGAGATGGACCGTATATCCCAAAGGTTCACAGCTTCTTCTCCAAGTTATATTCTGCGCATTCTCTATCGTTGTAGGGGTATTTAATACCTTTAATCTCCTGGTAATTCTCATGTCCTTTACCAGCAAGAATCAATAGATCCCCATGGCGAAGATCTTTAATGGCAAGCTCAACAGCCTGAGATCTATCGGCAATTTGGTGATACAGAGATGGATTATTAAGTTTCGTAACGCTTATGCCAGCAACAGCATCTTGGAAAATAGAATCAACGCTCTCATCTCGAGGATTATCGGAGGTATGCCATATCACATCTGCGTATTTAGATACTATCATTGCCATTTTAGAGCGTTTCGTTCTATCTCTATTGCCGCCGCAACCAAAAAGCACATGCAACCTTGATCCACTTCCGATTAGTTTTTTACCCTCAGTACATATTTTCTCTAAGGCATCAGGTGTATGAGCATAGTCGACAACAACACCAAAGGGCTGACTTGTATTAATTTTTATTTTTTCAAACCTCCCTGGAGCTCCTACTAGTTGATCTATGATTGGCTGCAAACTAGACAGAGATAAACCTAGTTCTGCTGACACCACTAGAGCAAAGGCCAAATTGTATACATTAAATAATCCCAAGAGGGGGCTTTTAAAAAAGAAGGAGTCATCGGGCGTATGTAAGTAAAACTCGGTATAAGTTGGAGATAGGTGAATCCTAGAAATACGATAATCTGAAGCCTCATCAATGCCGACTGAAATAGTGTAATTCCCCATTGCTTTTATTCGCTGACCGTAGGGATCATCTGCATTAACAATGAATTTATCAGATTGCTCCATTAACCGGCTCTTGGCCCTGAAATAAGTTTCCATATCTCCATGAAAGTCTAGGTGGTCGTGAGTTAAGTTAGTAAAGGCACCAATAGCAAATCGAACTCCTTCTACTCTACTCATTTCGATACCAATGCTGCTTACTTCAACCGATGCATACTTATCACCTTTGCAAGCAGATTCCTTAAGCAAAGACAGAAAATCGGTGCTTTCAGGCGTAGTTCGGATCGATTCTGACCTTATTCCACCCGATATATTTTGAACAGTGCCTATCAGTGCGCATGGTTTTCCCGATAGGGATAGAATTTGTTGGATTAGTGTTGTAGTGGTTGTCTTACCGTTAGTACCGGTAATCCCTATTACTTTAAGGATTTGATCGGGATACGCGTATAATTTTCTGGCTATGTGTGCCATAGCAACCCTAGCATTCTTAGTCAGAAGTAATGCTACTTGGGGAGGAACTTCGATTTCATCCTCAACTAGTATTGCGACACACCCCTGATTGATAGCTTGTGGTATGAAATGAGCCCCATTGTGTAATTGGCCCTTTAGTGCCACAAATAAAAAACCCTTTTCTACTTTCCGGGAATCATAGGTGATGCCTATGACTTCAGGATCCAACCCGGGATTTCGGTCTTCTACCGGTAGCCCATTTATAAGTTGAGATAGATTCAAGGTCCCTCCGTTATGACCTTAATAACTTGCCCTTTTTGGAGTTCGGAAAAAGGCTGAGGGTCCTGGGATTGGACTTTACGATTCCTAGACGTCGAGCTACCTAAAGATACCCTAGGGGTTCCGCCTGAGGCAACAATGCGCCGAAGCGCAACCTTCAGAGTGAGTCCCTTTAAATCAGGTACTTGGTTAGCGTCGGGGACCCATTCATCATTAGATGGATCTGGCCAATTTCCTAGGTTTAAAGTAATAGGTAAATTATCAGATGATACATTTGTTGGGGTTTTTTTGTACCTAATAATATTGTCAGCGATTGATTTAAATACAGGGGCGGCAATGTCTCCTCCATCACCTCCAGACTGAGCATCATCTATCATTACGAGAATGCCATATTGTGGTTTATCTGCAGGAAAAAAACCCATATAGGAGGCAAACTGGTGACGACTATCGTTTTGCCTGCCATTCACTATTTTATAAGAGGTTCCAGTTTTTCCAAAAGAACTTACTCCATCAAGTTTGGCTTTTTTTGCTGTACCTTCTATAACAACATCCTGCAGAAGATCTCTCATGAGGACGCTTGTTTTTTCGCTGATTGCTCTTCCTCTTGTTTCGGGTGAAAACTTTTTTACAATACTACCGTCCTCAGCATATATGCTCTTTACCAACATGGGCTTCATGAGCAGACCACCATTTGCGATAGCACTTCCTGCCATCAAGACATGCAAAGGGGATGTCAATAAGGCATAACCATACGTCAAGGTTGGCTGAGTACTTCCACTCCATTTTTCAATAGGCAAAAGGGGTGTACGAATTTCACCGGGTACATTCAATCCGGAGGTTTGCCCAAATCCAAATTTGGAAAGATATGAATAAAAGTCCTCTTTGGGTAATCGCATACCAATTTTGGCCGTTCCGATGTTAGAGCTTTTGGCAAGAATTTCGTTCACTTTAAGGAATCCATTTTTTCCGTGGTCTCTAATAACCTGACCAAAGGGCGTGGTATATGGACCAGTACAATTGATTACCTCATTAAGGTTTACTAAGTTTTCTTCTAGTGCCATTGCAATCGTAAATACTTTCATCGTAGATCCTGGCTCGTAACCCTCCGTAACAATATGAAATTTTCGAGCAGCACCTTCTTCAGCTAAATTCCTGCTAGACTTTGACACACTTAAATTGGGATCAAACGTAGGATAACTAGCAGCACCTAATATTTCTCCCGTATTTGGGTTGATAACGATTGCATAGGCACTTTTAGGCCTAGTCTTTGATACAGCAGTGACGAGAGATTCCTCGGCGTAACGCTGAATTGTTGAATCCAGGGTCAGTTCTAAATTAAAACCTGAAATCGGCTCTTTAATTACACGATTGTTATCAATCAGGAGGCGCCTTCGGCCATCAACATAAACGTTTCTTTCTCCGTTTTGACCCTTCATCTCGTCATTAAAAATTTGTTCAATCCCAAGTTTCCCTTCTCCGTCAGCGTCAGTAAATCCCACTACCTGAGATGCAGAGTTCCCCTTAGGATAAGAGCGGATGTACATTTTTTCAAAGGTCAGGCCCCATTGACTTGGATTTTGGGCCTCTACAAGACTGAAAACTTCCGAACTCAGTGGTCGAGCGATATAAACAAATGATTTTTTTGCTGTCAATTTATTTTCAATTAACTTCGATTCCATTCCAATCAATGGAGAAATCTTATCGGCGACATACTTTGCGCCTGATCGATCAGGCTCGCCCCAAATAATATCTTTACCATTCTTATGATATTGCGGGTAAAAAAAAGAGGGTCGTGCAGATAAGGAATAAGCCTCGATGGACTCAGCTAGAGAGAAACCATTGCGATCAATAATCTTTCCGCGCTTGGCTAAGACTGCTTGAGAAGTTACTTGTTGGTTATTAGCCAATCGACTCATCCGATTATGTAAAAGAATCTGAATTTGGAAAAGCCTTACTATGACAAGTGCTATCCAAATAAATAGAATGAGTTTAATTATTTTAAAACGTAGTGTATTAATATCATTTTCTAATAAGAAATGATGGTGTATCCGCTTGAGTAAATCCAATGGCTTCAGAATGGTTTGGATGCCAAGATTCATGGATAGATGCCATAGTAGAAAGAAATACTAATTACTGTATGGAGATAACCGAATTCACTGATATGCTTTTATTAATTTTAGCCATACTCTGATCTTCGGAATTAAACACTCGTGGAATTGTGAGAACATCTTGGCCGCTTTTTCCAAAGATCATTTGTCTATTTCTTGCAAATTCCTCAATTTGTTGGTCGAGAGGAAATTTACTTTGACTAACTCTTAAAGAACTTTTGATTTCTTCCTCTTTTAGGATTTGTTCCTGAACTGCGGATGTCCTCATGCTGACCTTAATAGCTTCTACATTAATCCAGAGCATGGCGAGCCAAGGGAATAAGAAGGCCAAAATGAGTCCTAGGGACTTTGGGATACTTAAGCTAGCTTGAGAGTTTGGATTAGCTTTAGTCATAGGAGTCCTTAAAGTTTGGAGATCACTCTCAGTCGAGCAGATCTAGATGAAGGGTTAATTTCTATTTCAGACGCTTGTGGTACAACTCCATTAGGAGTTATAACCTCTGCTTCTTTTTTCAGCGCTATGGGAGCAAGTCTTCCAGGTCCGTCGTATATTCCTGACAATTTTCTGAAGGCTTGCTTTACGATTCGATCCTCAAGACTATGAAAAGAAATAATACCCATCCGACCTTCTGGGGCTAGATTCTTAAATGCACTGTCTAAGGTGTAGCTTAATCGTTCGAGTTCCCCATTCACGGCAATTCGAATCGCTTGAAAAGTTCTCGTGGCAGGGTTAGCACGCCCCTTGCGTTTAGCCACTTCTAAGGGCAAGACTTGATATACAGCTTTGGCCAGATCAAGAGTGGTTTGCAATTGTCCTTTTTCAAGCATTTTTAATATCGAACGGGCGATCGGCCTAGATGCTCGCTCTTCCCCGTAAATCCAAAGCGCATAGGCTAGGGTTGCTTCATCTTGACGCTGAATCCATTCAAGTGCTGTCAACCCATGGCGATTATCCATCCTCATATCCAAAGGGCCTTCATGTAAAAAACTGAAGCCACGATCTGCTTTCTTAAGTTGGAAGTTTGAAATACCTAGGTCAGCAAAAATTGAATTGAAACCGCCGGGTGCACATATTCTTTTAACTTGATCGAATTTATCGTCGTTCCATATATCTTCATGGTTATTATTTAAAATAGAAACTCGTGGATCATTCTCAAATCGAGCCTGAGAAAATTCTATAGATTCAAGATCTCTGTCAACGCCAATATATCTAAAGGTTTTTGGTTTATTCTTGAGGATTACTTCTGCATGTCCTCCTAAACCCATCGTCATATCTAAGAAACTAGATTGACAATCTCGCCCCAAGAACAGATCAACTTGATCCGAGAGAACGGGTATATGAACTGGCACCGTGAGGGTCATCATTTATCCTCCGAGCCTAGAAAGAGTCATTAAATCTTCAGATGTAACTGGATCTTTGGATGATAGGTCTTGATAGGAAGCGGTATTCCACAATGCCAAATGATCGATCATTCCTAAGATAGATATTTCTCCAGCAAGTTTGGCTTGCTCTCTTAACTTCTGGGGAATAACAATACGACCTTGATTATCGGGGCTAACCTCAGATCCATGGAAGGAAAGACTATGCAGCATCTTTCTTTTGCCTGGGTGCATGAAAGGTAAATTTACCAGAACTTTTTCGTGTTGTTCCCAAATGGGTAATGGAAACAGAACTAACGAAACACCTAAATCTAATGAAGTCAAATAAAAATCCATGGAATCAATTTTTGTTATTTTATTTTTGGACTGAGATTTCTCAAGAGCAAATCTAAAGATAGATGGAAGTTTTAATCTTCCCTTCTCGTCTATAGTTGCTGGGGAGTTGCCCCTGAGTGTTAACATCAAAAAATCCTCTATGTGAACAAAAAACCGAGATCCATTTTTATCCATTTATAGCCATTAAAAGCCACTACCTTCCACTCAAGTATGGAAAAGTCCAGTAATCTTACAAGGGAGAAAATAAGCGAAAATTCATTGTAATATGGGGATTTTATCAAGTTTTGGATCTGCACATAGAGGTCTCCACACATACTTGTAAGGTGTAGTTGCGGAGGCTTAAGGATGCTTGATGAGCATTTAATTGCGCTAGAAGGCTCTCAGGTCCACCTAGAAAAAATTCTAGAGGGCTTAAACGAGGGGGTTGTTTTATTTAAAAAGGGGCCCAAGTTATCCGATACGCTTGTGGTTTTTTTTAATAGCTCAGCACTTAAACTTCTAGGTGAGGCTAGCCTTCATGATTCAAGGATTCCCCTCCCACAAGTCTTTAGAGAGCCGGAATGCATGCAATGGATTGAATCTGGACCTACAGAAGATTTTCGCTTGGACAGAAAAGATGAAGTACTATCTCTCAGGAGAAAACTGATGGAATCAGAGAATATTACATATATTCTAATAACTATTGAAGATATTACTCGACGTACTCGGCTTGAAGAGACTCGGCAAAAGTTTATTTCAAATATGAGTCATGAACTCAAGACTCCCATAACATCTATGTCTATCGCCCTTGAAAACATCCTGGATGGAAATAGCTATAATTTTCAACAAAACATAGGCATTCTCGGTAGATCGATCGAGAGAATGAAACAACTAATCGAAGATTTATCAGATTTGTCCGGGATTGAGACCGCTGCGAATCTTGTAAAAGAAGACCTTCTCAATCTTGATGACTTTACTTCCGAGATTCTACATGAATTCAATAATAAAACCCCCGAGCGTGGTATTAGCTTGGTTATTACGATAGACCCCCAACTCCAGAATCTTACAATTAAAACAAATAAACTTCGTCTATATCAAATGGTTCATAATCTACTATCAAATGCTTTCAAATATGCTCACGCCAAATCTAGAGTTCAACTAGGTTTTAGCTTAACGGGTGAACATATGGAAATCAGAGTACAGGATGAGGGTCCAGGGATAGCGTTGTTGGAACAAGAAAGAATTTTTGAAAGGTTTTACCGTACTTCTGCGTCAAGGGGGCTTCCTGGTAGCGGACTAGGGCTCTCCATTGTTAAGCAAATTGCAAACAAATTGGGCGGGGTTGTTAAGTTAAAAAGCGAATTAGGGGAGGGCTCTGTCTTTACC
>CAWULW010000029.1:0-6987 GCA_963923615.1 uncultured Holophagaceae bacterium | reverse complement strand
ATCTACACCTAAGCCTTCGTCGGCAGGCGTCAGATGTGTATAAGAGACAGATCTCTGCATGTTATTGGGACACTGCTTTATATCTCTATCCTAATTTTGGTTGCTAGTAGCCGGCAGTATCGCTGGTTGCTTCTAGCACCCCTGGGCCCCTATGCTTTTGCATGGTACGGTCATTTTGCGGTGGAAAAAAATACTCCTGCCACCTTTGCCAATCCATGGTTTTCGCTTCTTGCGGATCATCGCATGACGTACTTAATTCTTACCGGTCAACTTGCGACTGAATTAAAACGCTTAAGAATATCGGACCACGATCACTAGGATTAGCGAAATCGGGGTTTACGCTTTTCCAGGAATGCCGAAGTTCCCTCTAGCGCCTCCTTAGAATCTGCAATGAGACCAAAAAGACTCGACTCCTGTTCAAGTCCTTTAGAGAGAGAAAGATGAAGGCCGTCTCGGACTGATTTGAGGGCTAAAGAAATTGCCTTGGGACCTCTGGTCAAAATGGTCTCTGCAAGTTTATTAGTCTGTTCGTTTAATTCAGATCCTGGATAAACCCGACTGATAAGACCGATACGTAAAGCATCCGTTGCAGTAATCATTTCGCCAGAAAGGATCATATCTAGAGCGACGCCCAGTCCCACTAGACGAGCCAGGCGCTGTGTTCCTCCATAACCCGGAATAAGTCCAAGGCTTACTTCGGGTAAGGCAAATCGCGAAGACTCCGAGGCAATACGAATATGACATGCTAATGCGAGTTCACATCCTCCCCCAAGTGCAAAGCCTTGCACGGAAGCGAGTACAGGCTTTGATGACTGTTCAATCAAATTGAATACAGATTGGCCTCGTAGGGATTGATTTTGAGCCTGCACAGCTGTGAGATTACGTAATTCGCCGATATCTGCACCCGCCACGAAGGACTTTTCACCCGCCCCTTGGATTACGATGACGCCTACCGAAGCGGTTTGGTTGAAGTCTAAAATGGAGAGTTCTAACTGCTCAAGAACTTCATTGTTGAGTGCATTCAATTTATCAGGTCGATTGATGATGATGCGACCTATGTGATTTTCGACAAGCCTTTCAACTACTGACATAGAGACCCCCAGATTGTCCTAATGATATCTCTGTGCCGGAGTACGTTTCAATTAAGAATGGCTATAATCGATTGTAATGATGTGGATTCGAAGAAAAGATCAGCGTGGTTATTTTGACCATGAATGGCTACAAACATGGCATACCTTTTCCTTTGGTCAATATCATGACCCTCGCTTTATGAACTTTGAATCTATTCGGGTCATTAATGAAGACATCATCCATCCCGAGAAGGGATTTGGGGAGCATAGTCATCACGATATGGAAATTCTTACCTGGGTTCTTGAAGGGCGGTTGTCTCATTACGATTCCCTCGGCAATCATGATCATATCGTTCCCCTCCAAGCTCAAATCATGAGTGCGGGAACAGGCATTCGACACAGTGAATTTAATGCCTCTCCTACAAGGCCTGTTCATCTATTACAGATTTGGATTACTCCCGAAAACACCGGCCTCGAGCCTCGCTATGACCAAACGCAGTTACTCCCGAGTGACGTGAAAAATCGGTGGGCGACTCTTGCCTCCCGGCATCCCACTAACGGTGCACTAAAAATTTTTCAAGACGTTGAGATCTATGTTGCCCGGCTCGATTTAGAATGTACGCTTTCGATCGACATTAGACCCACTCGCTCAGCGTGGATACAAGTAGTGCGTGGAACTATCCGCATCGAGGGAGAACAACTAGTAGCGGGAGATGCACTAGCCGTCGACAGCCCTAGTGCTCTTGAATTGACATCGTTGAAGGATACTTCAGAGGTTTTGTGGTTCGACTGTGGCAAGAAGCCTCAGCCCATCACGCAGTGAATACCGGTTCCTTTTAAGCTGCAATAACCCTGAGGGTTCTTATGTAAGTATTGCTGGTGATACTCTTCTGCCAAAAAATAATTTTGGAATGGGAGAATCTCTGTGGTAGGTTCCCCTAAACCCCTCTGAGCCAAAGCTTTCTCTGCGATCGATCGGCTAGCTTGAACGAGTTTCATTTGATGGGGGGTCGTGGTGAATACAACCGACCGATATTGCGAACCGATATCGGGTCCTTGTCGATGAAACTGAGTGGGATCATGATTCTCCCAAAAAAGTCTCAACATTTCCTTGAGGGATGCTTCACTTTGGTCAAACACCACTTGAACAACTTCTGCATGACCTGTACGACCCGTGCATACTTGTTGATAGGTAGGCGAGGAAATTGTTCCACCTGCGTAACCGACCGAAGTGCTCTTAACAAGCGGATGTTTCCAGAAAAGTCGTTCGGCACCCCAAAAGCAACCCATGCCGAACAACAGGGTTTGCTGGTCCGGCCACTCTAATTGGAGAGGTTGATTGAATACGGCATGCAAGGGAAGAGAACTTTCCGCCATAGAATCGTCATCCTCGCCATCGACGAACATCGGGGTCATCGAAACCGAGTTGATCCAAAACCCGAAGGGCAAAAGTATCGAAGAGATCCTCCAAACTCTTGGGATTGGAGTAGAACCCTGGCATAAGGGGCATGAGAATAGCTCCGGCATCATGAAGTCTGAGCATGTTGTCGAGATGAACCCGGTTAAGAGGGGTTTCTCTGAGGCAAAGAATCAAAGGTTTTCTTTCTTTGAGACAGACATCTGCCGCTCGGGAGATAAGGTTGTTACTGATACCCCACGCGATTCTTCCCAGCGCTCCGGCGGAACAGGGTGCAATGATCATTCCGTCTTGGCGATAGGAACCACTGGCGATATCTGCCCCCACATTTTGGTCCGATCGAAGTGAAATCTTGGGGCTTAGAGCTGTCAAGTCTTCAGGTCCCAGGCGAGTTTCGTCATGTAGGCATCGTTTACCGGTTGCAGATACCATCAGGGCAACATGAGTAATCGAGTCTTTTTCGATGAGCCTTTTTAAAATGGCTACACCAAATGCCGCGCCCGAGGCTCCGCAAATGGCGAGTGAATATTTCTGAGACATCTAACCATTATGCGCTTAAAAATAGTCCCGGCTGATAAAAGGGATTTGGACACCTAAAGACTTAAAAATTTTGGACCTATCTGGGTGATGGATCCGGCGCCAAACGTGATAAGCAAATCGCCCGGTTGGACAAACTTCCTAAGTTCTTGAGGAAGATTCTGAACCTCATCAACAAAATAAACTTTTTGACCCTGTTTGCGTATGGCGTCCGCAAGAATCTTTCCATTGACCCCGGGCAAAGGCTTTTCGCCGGCAGGATAGATTTCTGTGAGAAAAATCAAATCTGCGTCCTGAAAGGCGTTGATGAATTCATCCATTAGGGCTTGCGTGCGTGTGAATCGATGGGGCTGAAAGGCGGCTACGATACGTCGTTCGGGGAAACCCTTTCGGGCAGCCCTTAGGGTAGCTTGTATTTCTGTGGGATGGTGCCCATAGTCATCCACAACTAAAATGCCATCTCGCTCTCCTCGAAGTGTAAAACGACGATCAGCACCACGAAAAGAAGATAGGATTTTCTGAATTTGATGACCTGGAACGTCGAGCTCCAAGGCAATCCCTATAGCGGCTAAAGCATTTGCTACCATGTGCGATCCGGGAACTCGAATAGAAAAATCCCCGAGAAATCTTTTTTCTACATAGACTTTAAAAAAAGTCTCGAATCCATTTTGTTTGATATCGGTAGCAAAAAGGTCTGCGGGTGTCTCAGTACTATAGGTTCTGATAGGTCGATTGATTTGAGGAAGTATGGCTGCCAAATGGGGATCATCCTGACACGCGAACAGACGACCATAAAAAGGAAGACTGTTGGCAAACGTGATAAAAGCTTCTTGGATAGAAGCTAAGTCAGGATAGTGATCCAAATGTTCTCGGTCGATATTGGTAATCACGCCTAGGTAAGGGCGAAGCATTAGAAAACTTCCATCGCTTTCATCCGCCTCTGCAACGAGGTAATCGCCTCTACCTAATTTGGCATTAGATCCTAGTGCAGCCAATTTACCTCCAATGACAATCGTAGGATCAAGACCTGCTTCGGAAAGAACTTGAGCAATCATACTGGTGGTCGAGGTCTTTCCGTGGGATCCCGCAATCGCAATCCCCTTTTTTAGGCGCATTAGTTCGGCCAACATTTCTCCGCGAGATATGATCGGTACTCCTGATTGGAGGCCAGCTAGCACTTCAGGATTGTCTCGTCGAACAGCTGTGCTAGTCACAAGCAATTCCGCACCAGCCACATGTTCTGGTCGATGGCCGATAAAACATGTGACGCCGAGTTGGGTTAGGTGGTCGGTAACGGGTGAGCTTTTGAGATCCGATCCGGAAATCTTAAAACCAAGATTACAAAGAACCTCTGCAATCCCTGACATTCCAATCCCGCCTATACCCACAAAGTGGATGGACTTGACTTTCCCAAACATGAAGCCTCACTGATGATAATCATAGCGGTGGATGGCCATGGGGGATACCCAGGAATCCAAGCTAATCAACTATCCTTGAAGTTGGAGAGCAGAGGGGCCACTGTTAAACTGAAAGTAGATAGTTGAGGCCGCGATGGAGATCCAAAAACTGATCTTGAATTTGCAAGAATTCTGGTCGAAAAATGGGTGTTTAGTGGGACTCCCTTACGATATTGAAAAAGGGGCTGGAACCATGAATCCGCTAACCTTTTTTGGAGCTTTGGGGCCGGACCCTTGGCGCGTTGCTTACGCAGAGCCGAGCCGTCGACCCGCCGATGGACGCTATGGGGATAATCCTTTTCGCGTCTACAAACATCTGCAGTTTCAAGTTCTTCTTAAGCCATCTCCCGCAAATGTCCAAGACCTCTATATCGATTCTTTATCAACCCTTGGAATCCATCTAGCGGATCATGACCTCAGATTCGAAGAGGACAACTGGGAGTCCCCAACCTTGGGCGCTTGGGGGGTCGGTTGGCAAGTTGTTCTCGACGGCATGGAGATTAGCCAATTTACCTATTTTCAGCAAATGGGTGGAGTAGACTGTAAACCCGTTAGCGCTGAGATTACCTACGGAATTGAACGAATCTGCATGTTTTTAGAGGGGACGAGTAATATTTTTGACACGATTTATGGGTCGATCGAGGATGCACAAGGTTCGATTCCAATTTCATATGGCAAGATGCGTCGCAGAGAAGAATTTGAACTGAGTCATTATAGTTTCAATTTGGCGGATATTACTTTTCATCGCACTCTTTTCGATTTTCACGAGAAAGAAGGTTTATTTTTATTGAAGGAGCAGGGTCATTTCATGTCTGCTTACGAGCAAATGCTCAAGATGAGTCATGCATTCAATGTACTTGATGCCCGTGGAGCTATCAGCGTAAGTGAACGACCGGGTTTAATTAAACGTGTAAGAGATTTGGCATCCGGTTGTGCCCAAGCCTATCTTTCCCATCAATATCCTCCTGCTTCTTCCTGATCATATGCCTAAAGATTTTTTACTCGAGATTCATTGCGAGGAGATTCCTGCTAAATTTTTAGCGCCACTCCACCTAGAACTCCAAGCAAAAGTAATCGAGTTACTTACGCAGAAGGGTCTAATCAATTATCAGAAAGATCTGACCAGTCCCGACTGGTACTCTCCGAGAAAAATTGCGGTCTTTTTTCCGGAGATTCTTGAGATACAGCCCGATATTCAAGTGTCTGAAATAGGTCCTTCGAAGGCAATTTGCTTTGATAGCGAAGGACAGCCTACCGAAGCAGCCCTTCGTTTTGTAAATAAATGGAAATCGGATTTTCAGGAACTTGTTTTTGAAGAAGTCAAAGGTAAAAAAGGAGAATATGCCGTACTTCACAAGACGGTAAAGGGACTCTCGGCCATCCAGGTTTTATCTGAAAGTTTGCCGGGCCTGATTGCATCCTTAGCCGTACCAAAAGCTATGAGGTGGGGTCATTCATCTTTCGTATTCGTCCGGCCCATTAGAAACATTGTCTGTCTTTTAGGTTCCTCAGTGGTGCCTTTCGAAGTCGATGGAGTTCCCAGTGCTTCTACCACTCAAGGGCATAGATTAAGCCCCGGTGAGATCAGGATTACTCAGCCAAAGGACTACGAATCAAATCTTGCCAAGCATCAGATCATTGTCTCTTGTGAAAATCGACGAATGCGCTTGCTAAGAGATCTTTCGGATGCAGCATCCTCGATTCAGGGCATCCTGATTCAGGATGAGGCCCTGTTGCGTACGGTTTCTGAAATTGTCGAATATCCCTCTGTTGTGCTTGGCCAGTTCCCCCCCGAGTTCCTCAATCTTCCCAAGTCAGTCCTCATGTGTTCACTTCGTGAACATCAAAAAGCTTTTTGTATTCAAAATAACGAAGGAAAACTTTTGCCGTATTTTCTTTCCGTGGCCAACCGGGATTTATCCAGAGAGACCAAGGCTCGACAAACGATTACTCATGGAAATCAGTGGGTACTGCATGCAAGACTATTTGATGCTCAGTTTTTTTATAATCAAGATACCCAAACTTCGCTCGAAGCTAAGCGATCCCGGCTCGAGGAGCTCGCTTTTATTCGTGGAGCGGGCACCTATCTTCAAAAAACTCAACGCTTGGTTCTCTTGGCAGACTATTTGGCGCCACATTTCAATCTTAAAGAGAACGAATTCCGGTTTGCAGTTTCTATGTCAAAATTAGACCTCACTACTCAAATGGTGAGGGAATTTCCAGAATTACAGGGTCAAGTGGGAGCCGAATATCTTCGCAAAGAGGGGGTCTCGGAGACAATTTGTAAAGCTGTGGAAGAGCATTACGCACCCATCGCAGCGGATGCCCCACTCCCCGAGACCCCTTTAGGCGCCCTGCTAGCAGTTGTGGACAAGGTTGATACTTTAGTGGCTGCGTTTGCAGTGGGGCAGACCCCTACAGGCTCCAAAGATCCTCTTGGACTTCGAAGAGCAGGGCTGGGCCTAGTTCGCATTTTGAGACCTGTCTCTTATACACATCTGACGCT
>CAWULW010000028.1:0-7177 GCA_963923615.1 uncultured Holophagaceae bacterium | reverse complement strand
ATGCTACTAAGAAATTTGATAATTCGAGAATCATACCAAACGATACCTGGCTAGCCCTAGAGTCTGCATTGGTTAATACTCCGTCTTCCTTTGGAATTCAGCCATGGAAATTTATTGTTGTAACCCAAGAGACTATGAAAAGGAAATTACAACCCGCTTGTTATAATCAGCCCCAAGTTGTCGATGCGAGTCATTTTGTTATATTTGCCTACAGAATCAATATGTCCCATGCGGATATCGATCGACTCATAGACCGGATTGTCTCTGTTAGAGGGGTGACCAAAACTGACTTAGTGTCCTACAGGGATATGATGTATGGCTCTTTGGATCGACAGTCGGATAAGGAAAGAAATAATTGGAATAGTCGCCAGTGTTATATTGCGCTGGGTCAGTTCATGTTAGCAGCATCCCTAGTTGGCGTTGATACTTGTCCGATGGAAGGTATTGTTCCTCCCGAAGTCGATCGGATTTTGGGACTCAATGAACTCGGCTATACGGCTGTTGTCGCTTGTGCGGCTGGATATCGAAGCCCAGGAGATACTACAGCAAACTTTGCCAAGGTCCGGTTTCCCAAAGAAGAAGTGGTAATCACTAGATAGTAGTGCTTATCTCGATTCAACACCGAGAGGTTAAAGCTCGCTTATAGACTTCAGGCATTCTCGGACGATAGTCGGGCCCTTATAGACCATAGCAGTATAAATTTGGGCCGCCGTAGCTCCGTGGGATAACACCTTTTGAAGGTCTACTCCACGGGAGATTCCCCCACATGCAATGATGGGTATTTTTCCTTGTGTAAATTTGATGAAGACTTGTTGAAGCCAGAATGAACGATCAAAAAGTAAAGTCCCACTCAGTCCGCCTGGATGCTCTCCCAATCTCGAGCGAGTGGATTCTGGAAGAAGACCTAGGTCGGTAGTGGTATTTGTTAGAATGAGGCCTGAGAATCCTTCTCCTAAAACGATAGCAACAATTTCTTCTGCGTCCGAAGGATCTATATCAGGAGACAGTTTCAAAAAAATTGGTAACTGATCCTGTCGATACCGAGAGCGCTGTTGAGCTATGTTCTTGAGGAGTCCTCTCAGGCGTATGGGATCTTGAAGTGAACGAAGCCCCGGTGTGTTGGGAGATGAAATATTAATAGTTATGTAATCAACCATAGGACTAAGGATTGCAAAACATTCTTGATAGTCCTTTGCGGCGGCATCGACAGGGGTTATTTTGTTCTTGCCAATATTGGCACCTACTATAAAATTTTTTGGTCGATTCTCGAGTCGTTTTGCAACCGCTATAGCCCCATCATTATTGAATCCTAAACGGTTGAAGATAGATTGACTTTCGGGCAGTCGGAATAGGCGGGGTTTGGGGTTACCCTCTTGGGGTTTTAGCGTCACGGTTCCGATTTCTGCAAAACCGAAACCTAAATATTTCCATAGCGGAAGTAATTGAGCATTCTTGTCCATTCCTGCTGCTAGTCCCAAGGGATTTGGGAGTTGAAGTCCAGCCAGGGAAGTCTCCAAGCCAGGATATGACCTAGATTCACTGATATTTATCCAGTCCTGTAAATGTTTAGAAAGCCAAAAAACTATATTATGGGCTTTTTCTGCGTCAAGGGTGAAGAGCAAGGGTCGGATTAGTCTGTATAAATCCATCTATATATCCGACATAATTTTCGGACTAGAAAATAACAATGGGGGCTCGGTTTTTGACTGAACATCTGCAGGGCTAATACCCGGAGCTAATTCCATAAGTTCCAACTGACCCTCTCTAGTGACATCAATCACGCAGAGATCTGTGATAATTCGATTTACACAATGTTTTCCTGTTAGAGGGAGTGTGCATTGATTTAATATCTTAGGCTCGCCAGACTTACTTGCGTGTTCCATTACCACCACAACCCGTTTGGCTGCTGCTACTAAGTCCATGGCCCCACCCATTCCTTTGACCATCTTCCCTGGAATCATCCAGTTTGCGAGATTACCTTCTCGGTCCACCTGCATCGCACCCAAAATACTTAGATCAATGTGCCCACCCCTGATCATTGCAAAACTATCAGCGCTGCTAAAGTAGCTAGATCCACGAATCGCTGTAATTGTTTGTTTTCCAGCATTAATGAGGTCGGGATCAATTTCATCAGCAGCTGGGGAAGGACCAATTCCTAGGAGACCGTTCTCGCTTTGTAGTATGACCTCTAAGAACGTAGGGATAAAATCGGCCACCATAGTTGGTATGCCAATTCCTAAATTCACGTAATAACCATCTTTGAGTTCCTGAGAGGCCCGGCGTGCCATTTGCTCCCGTGTTAGTGTCATCACTAGACTCCCCCCATTAAGTATATAGAATCAAGAATGTTTCATGGAAAAGAAGACCGAAGCGTCCCTCCTAAATCCTTTAAAATTTGTCTACTTCACCCCTAGTTGTTCATAGGCATAAACTGAGAGAGAGTTAATCTACGGAGGATTTGAGGTATGCTTTTTGACTCTGCGTCAACTTTTGGTCGAACTTTCAAGATATTAAGTTTTGGTGAAAGCCATGGCCCAGCAATTGGTGTTGTCATTGATGGAGTAAAACCAGGTCTCCCCTTTGATTTAGGCGAGATTCAGTCTGAATTAAATCGAAGGCGGCCAGGCTTTCATTCTTTTTCGACAGCAAGAAATTGCGCTGCGAATGCTTCGTTCACTTCGACCAATTCGGGGTTTTTCAAAAGAAATTGCTGGAATTCCATGCCAACTGATAGATTGGGATTTCGTAGAGCAAAACCCTCTTCGTTCTGCCGATTCTAGTTGTTACGAAGCCCAAAAAAATGAGGTTGAAAAAGCCAAATCAGAAGGCGACTCTGTTGGCGGTATTGTTGAACTATGGATCGAAGGGCTACCTGTTGGTTTGGGAGATCCCACCTTTGCCAAACTTGATGGCTTATTGGGATATGCCTGCTTATCTATAGGTAGTGTCAAAGGAGTAGAATTTGGCTCTGGTTTCCACTCAGCTAAACTCAGGGGAAGCCAAAATAATGACTCACTCACCCTCAAAGCCTATGAGTCCTTCCATGCGGGAGGTGTTTTAGGAGGAATTAGCGACGGAGCACCTCTAGTTCTACGATGCGCCATCAAACCGACAAGCAGTATCGCTAAACCGCAGAAAACCCTCACTAAAAATAATGAAGTTGTGGAGGTCGTGATTGGGGGCCGCCATGATCCTTGTATCTGTCCACGCGTCATTCCAGTGATTGAATCTATGGCGGCTATCGTAATTTATGATTCTTACTTAACACAACAGGCTCTAAACCCTAACTTTCCCCAAAATATCGACGAATGGGATATCCAAAATCTAGAATTGTTCAACAACCCTGGGTTATCAAGAGACAAGGACAATGTAATTTAGGATAATAAATATCAATCTTGAGTCTAATCTGTGGATCCTATCGTTTTAAGCTACCAAACACCCGACCATGATTTAGATCTGGTCGCCCGGTACATCTATCGGGAAGGGCTATCTCAACGTATGGTCTATTGGAAAAATATTTCCCTGGCCGAAGAAATGGTCTACCTTGCGACATGCCAAAGAGCGACTTGGATTTTTTGGGGTGGCAGGCCAGAACTTCTTAATTTCACCGATGCGCATCTCAAGCGGGGTCCTCATGCTTGGGTTCACTTATTGTCTTTGGCCACCGGCTTAGAGAGTGCTAATCTCGGCGATCGAGAAATCATAGATCAATTAAATACCGCTTTAAAAATTTCTAAAGAAATGGGCATGTCGGGCAATGAGTCATCAGCTGCTCTTGCCGACATTATTCGTGAATCCAGGAGGCTGAGAGCCCAATTGGGTCTATCAGATGGAACAGCTAGCATTGCAACCGCCGCCCTAAAGCACCTAGTGAGCGCTCTTTCCCCGGGATCTTCGATCTTGGTAGTGGGATTTGGACCTATGAGTCAGTATGTTGCGAGGAGACTGCATGAAAAGGGCTATCGTGTGACATTATCAAATCGAACCGAGAGTAAGGTGGGACCCTTGGCGAAAGAATTGGGACTCGCTGTCGTCTCTCTCGAAGCGGTTCAACAAGACCCTCTAGATTTCGATGCCTTAATCACTTCAACAGGTTCTATTGTCCCAATCTTCACCTATACACAGTGGGAAAGGATACAGAAAAGAAAACCATTGCGAATTCTCGACCTAGCCCTTCCTGCCGATTCCGAACCTGCGCTGCAGCAACTACCCTGGGTAAATCGAGTTGACCTAAGTGTTTTCCTTGTAGAGACAGACATGAATCGACAGCGACGTATTGAAATCTCATCCCAAGCCGAGCCATTCATAGTCGGAGCCAGCCAGCGACTCAGAAAACGTTCACAAGATAGACTTAAGAAACGATCGATGCTTTCGGCTAGGGCAAATCTCAGCGCGTCTTGGGATGCACTAGAGGATGAAGTCAAGAATATGACAGCACTGACCCCAGATCAATATGAGGCTATCCAAGAGTTACTAACTAGAGGAAGAACTCTAAGCCATCGGGCACTTGTTCAAGGTCTAGAGCCAGAGACACATCTTAAAAATGTTGCTGAAATACTGAGATTGGATATTTCGTGAAATCATGCATTATCGGTACTCGGTCTTCCGAATTGGCGAAGATCCAAGCCATGCCTATTCAGGACCACCTAGTTCAACAAGGGTATTCAATTTCTTGGAAGTTATTTACAACTTCAGGAGATGTTTGGCAACTGGGTCCCTTGAATCCATCCCGTGGGAATGATTTCTTTACCAAGGAAATCGATCAAGCACTAATTCAAGGAGAAATTGATGTAGCTGTTCATAGCCTAAAAGATTTATCCGTAGCCCGTCCCGAAAGTTTAGTATTTGCCTGTATACCACCTCGATTCGACCCAGCGGACTGGCTCATACATACCCAGCCTTTGGATAAGATCATCACAATTGGGACTAGTTCCGTACGTAGAGAAAAAATGCTTCAAGCAGCTTGGCCAAACGTTGGGTTTACGTGGATTCGAGGCAATATTTCAACTCGTATTGAAAAACTTAAAATCGGTCATCTTCGAGATCAGCCGTTACAGGGCATAGTCCTGGCCGCAGCAGGAATCAAAAGAATGAGCATCGATTTAAAGGATCTCTTTGTGACCCCAATTTCATATGAAGATTGCTTGCCGGCTCCGGGTCAGGGAGCTATCGTTGCTGAGATTAGACGGGATGATATTGGGCTTAGGGATGACCTATCTACTTTGAGCCATCAAACGACCTATGAGTGCGTAACTGGCGAAAGGAAGTTATTGCGAGAATTGGGTGGAGGCTGTCAGATGCCGCTGGGAGCACTTCTTGAAAAAAGGGATCAGGACACTTTCTATTTTCGCTCAATGTATGCACAAGAATCTTGCATTAAAAAAACTCTTGTTACAGGTAAGAACCTCGACGAGATAATTAATAAGACTGTTCAGCAACTTAACATATGAGCCCCCCTCTAGCTCCCGGTATCCTGCTCAACCGCTCGTCTGGAGACCCTTTGTTTGAATTTCTCCTGCGGGAAGGGTACGGACCTATTTCATACCCCTTAACAACCATCTCTTTCAACTCAAAACTTCCTTCCGAACTCGAAGCAATTCACTCTCAGGACCTTGCTATCGATGCATGGATCATCAGTTCTCCAACTTCTGGACATCTTGTGGAGGGGTATTTTCCATCCGGATGTACGATTATTTGCACTCCAGCCTCACGAAGGGTATTGCTCCATCCAGAGCATTACAATTTGATCGTGAGCGATGAACCATCCTCTGAAGGTCTTATACAGGCCGTCAGGTCCTTCAAGCCTGGTGGAGGAAAGTTCTTATTGTTCCATGGCGAACGAAGTCGCCAACTTATCGAGAGGACCTTTGCGAACACCGAATTTCAAATCTTGACATTGATTTCTCATACCGAAATCCCAAACCATCATCTAGGTCGTCCGCCCCAAGCAGGCGCTTATTTGGCCCTCAGTCCCCTTCAGGCAGAGCTTTTTTACGATAAAGCCAGAGGCCTTTTTCCTATAGGTTGGGGTAAATTATTAGAGAAGACTTTTATTGCTCAAAGATTGGTTGAGTATCGAGTGTGCGATCCAACCCTTTTAGATCTGCACACTATCCTCAGTGATATTTATCGGGTGCCCCTCAATGGCTCACAGATCTAGAAGGCTCAGGTTATCCCCTGCTATTCGTGAACTTATAGCTGAGACCCGAATTCATTCGTCACAATTTGTGCAACCACATTTTGTACAGGTTGCTGATGGTTCATCTGAGATAGCTAGTTTGCCTGGTATCGAACGAATGAGTATCCAAAACCTATTACTGCAGGTCGAGAAGGATCTGAAGATCGGAGTGAGGTCTGTTCTTTTATTCGGTATTCCAGAAGTCAAGACACCCAATGGCCTAGCTTCTCAAAACAAAGAGGATGTGATCCCTAAAGCCATAAGAGCCCTAAAAAAGAACTTTGGCTCTGATCTGATTGTCATGTCAGATATTTGCCTCTGTGCCTATACCGATCACGGCCATTGTGGGTTGGTTGTTGATTCAAAGATCCATAACCAGAGCTCCGTAGAAGCACTGGCTGCGATGGCTTTGAATCATGCTGAAGCCGGCGTAGATATCGTAGCTCCTAGCGATATGATGGATTTTCGTATTAAGGCTATTCGGGATACCTTGGACGCGAATAATTTTCAGGATGTTTCCATATTGAGTTATGCGATCAAACATGCCGGAGCCTACTATGGCCCTTTCCGAGATGCGGCAGACTCCTCGCCAAGATTTGGTGATCGAAAAAGTTATCAAATGGATCCACGTAATGTACGTGAAGGTCTCAGGGATGCCCTACAAGATATTGATGAAGGAGCAGACTTCTTGATGATCAAGCCAGCTCTTCCCAATTTAGATTTAATATCTAAACTCAGAGAAATGACATTGGCTCCGCTATTTGCATATCACGTAAGCAGCGAGTATTCGTCGGTCAAAGCTGCTGATGCTCGAGGTTGGGTCTTAGGTGATCAACTAATGCGGGAGCACCTCATTTCAATCAAGCGATCAGGTGCAGATGTTATTGTCAGTTACGCAGCCCGTGAGGCACTCTTGAAAGGTTGGTTTAGTTGAATAACGATCGTTTGTATGATGAAGCCAAAAACTTCTTTCCCGGGGGTGTTAATAGTCCAGTAAGA
>CAWULW010000027.1:0-7314 GCA_963923615.1 uncultured Holophagaceae bacterium | reverse complement strand
TGGGCTCGGAGATGTGTATAAGAGACAGATGTAATAAATAAATTGCAGACTAGTGGCTCGAACACCCAGAGAAGCCATTCTTTTAAGAGCTTCGGTGTAATCAAAGTTGGGATTGTTGGCGTATAACCCAAGCACCATACCTCGGGCTTGTGGCTGATAGCGTTCTACTTGTCGCAGAATGTAAAGAGTGGGAACAATAACTGAAGTGAGTAACCCCCAAAGGGTCAACGTTGAAGCAAATCGTTTTAAAAAGTTCAACATCAGTTAAGGCTGCCTCCGCCGAATAATTTCAAGTTTTTCTTTTAAGGTTGCTTCGGAATAGGTTTTGCCTCTTCGCTCCATTTCTCTCAAAAATTCACTTTCATTTAGCGCCATTCCATCCGAAGTGGGAGCTAGCCCCTTTCTAACGCGAGCTGCATTTAGGAATGGGTAGGGTTCGGTTGCTAACTCAGGGCTTTTGAGATAGTACAGATAGGTCCACCAATGTCCCACTAAAAACCAAACCAATAATACGGACAATCCTTTTAATTGAAGGCGACGCATGAGGATAGGTTGCTTGCGAATCTTTTGCCATTGCACTGCAGCTATAAGATTGAGGGAAATAATTCCCACAATAAAAATCAAAGTCCCCAGCACCCCCTGGGACTTCCAACCCCAGCCAGTCACATTAGTAATGAAAGGGTAAAGTAAGACACCAAAAATTATTTGTAAATGCAAAATATACACTAATAGCGATTCTCGGCTCACTAGATCGAGAAGCGAGAAAATCTTGGAGTTCCCCCACCGCGAATGGAGGAGTCCTAAAGTGCACCCAATCATAAGTATCCAACCAAACCGCTCTAAGACACTTGGTAAGGTTTGATTATAGAGGGCATAGAGTTCATTTTGAGTCCATCCATTTAAGCGCTTGGTTCCCGCGAGATCAGTGACCCAACTTCCAGACCATAACCATGTCTCTTTTTGCCACTGACCCCAAAGCCAAATAACTACGCCGATCCCTAGAAGCGTGAATATAAACGTGGATTCACTCCAACGAGTCTGATCATTGTGAATATCTATTCTTCGAGAAGCATAGAGGGTACCTAGAGCACTCCCAAATGACACAAAAGCAAACCAAGGAAAGAGGGGAAACAATGCGGTAACCCCGCGATCGGTGATCCCATTGAAGAGACCCCGCAGAGGTAAACTAAGCCAATCACCGAATCCTGTAATCCATAAATAAGGGGATAGTAAAGCGACAGATATTCCCATAGCTAAGGCTATGAAACCAAACATGGTTCGATGACGAATGGTACGAGCGAGGCCTTGAAGAATGAGTAAGGAAAAAACTACACATTGTAAAACATCAATCTTAAAAAGTTCTCGAAAAAGTTGTGGAGTACTTAGTACAGTCCACTGAGCTAGAGCAAGCCCAGGAGCATGAAGAAGATAAGCGCACAACAAAATGAAAGCATATCTAGGCAAGACCCCCTTAAAGGGCCTAAGGGATCCATCGGTCTGAAAGGTAGAGAGTGTCATGCTAAAACCTGCACACATAAGAAAGCTTGGTGCGACAAGTCCGTTAATGAAATTTAGCCAAGAAGGAACGACACCTTGATACCAAACATTGGTGGCATGGACTTCGATCATAATGATTACTGCCAAACCCCTCAACAGATCCACCCAGGGTGAGCGATTAGAGGGGATTCGATCAGACCAAGTATTGACCACAAAAAACTCCATTAAGGGTGGATACCTCAAGTCTATAAGGGTGTCTTAAAATCTAGAAAATTCAAAGATTCATCCACTTATAACTACTATTTTACGTCATTTCGCCTTGGGTTTCTGGGGCTTAACTGCTACATTGAGCCTATTCGTTTAACCCTTTCGAGGAGCTAAAAGATGTCTGAGCTGATGATTAAAAAAGATCTGGATCGAATTATTCGCGAAGCCAATGATCCCAATGTCGAAAGTTCTCAAGGAACACTTAAGCGTCACCTAGGTGCTTTCAATCTTACTATGTTGGGTATTGGAGCTATCATTGGCGCAGGTATTTTTTCCTTAACTGGAACTGCTGCAGCGACCTATGCAGGACCGGGCATTATTTACAGTTTTATATTGGGTGGAATACTCTGTGCTTTTGCGGGGCTTTGCTATGCCGAAATGGCTGCCATGATACCCGTTGCAGGATCAGCGTATGCTTATTCATACGCAACCATGGGTGAGTTTATCGCCTGGCTCATTGGCTGGGATTTAATTTTGGAATACGCCTTTGGTGCCGTCACAGTCAGTATTGCTTGGTCAGGTTATCTTCAATCTATACTCAAAAACTTCGATGTACATCTTAGTGATTTCGCCCTGCGTTTTTTTTCGGGTCCTTGGACTAATGTGGTGCTCAATGATGGGAGCATGGCACAAGGTATCTGGAATGTTCCAGCATCCTTAGTTGCCCTGGTTCTAGCATCTGTACTTTATAGGGGTGTCCAAGAAAGTGCCAAACTTAATAATGTGATTGTCGTGATTAAAGTAGCTATCGTGATCACTATCATCATTTTGGGCCTGTCTGTTATCGACATGAATAATATCCATGTCAACTCGAATGCCTCAGGGCTTGGATCCCTAGTCCCCCCTGCAGAAGGAGGTCATTTTGGTTGGGGTAAAGGGGGCGTATTGACCGCAGCCGGCGTTGTCTTTTTTGCCTACATAGGTTTTGACGCAGTCAGCACGACTGCTCAAGAGGCCAAAAATCCTAAACGTGACTTGCCGATCGGTATTTTAGCCTCTCTAATAATTTGTACCATTCTCTATATTTTGATTTCACTCGTCCTGACTGGTGTTGTGAACTACAAAGAACTGAACGTACCGGCCCCTATGGGTGTTGGTATCGACAAGATTGTAGAGCTTCGTAATTGGTCACCAGCTGCCGGAGCTTTTTTAAGTAGTGCAGTCAAAATTGGAGCCATCTCTGGCCTTACCTCAGTCATCCTGGTGATGATGTTGGGACAAACTCGCATCTTTTATGCCATGAGCAAAGATGGACTCTTGCCGTGGTTTAGTAACGCTCACCCTAAATACGGTACCCCACACACCGCAACGATTCTCACAGGGCTTTTTGTGGCTATCTGTGGAGGTCTTATGCCTCTGGCCCTTGTTGGAGAATTGGTTAGTATCGGCACGCTTCTAGCTTTTCTTTTAGTTTGTATTGGTGTTCCGATTCTTCGCATCACCAATCCCCATGTTGAACGACCTTTCAAAGTGCCAGCTCCATGGATTATTGGACTCGTGGGTGCAGGTTTTTGTGGATGGCTCATGTCAAACTTGCCCCATGATACATGGATTCGATTGATGATTTGGATGGAACTAGGTTTATTGATTTATGCGGGCTATGGTTGGCGTCATTCCAAAATGGCTTCAGTCCAATCTGAAGAACGAAAGTCGATTAACACAACCTTAGTTGTAGTTGCTGTTGTTACCTTGGCCCCTACGCTTTACTGGGCCTATCGAACTTTTGGTAAACCTGTTCTTTGGTAACGCATCAGTTCCTGTCTCATCCGTGATCTTGGATACAGTGAAAATCCGTTTTCGCCACCGCTTTGAATACGCCCTCTTTCGCGTTTTCGATGGCATTTTAGGGACATTACCCTGGAATTTGGTGTTAACGCTTGGAGAAATGATCGGCTTATGCTTTTGGGCGCTCGATTCTCGACATCGGCGTATTGTTCGTCACAATTTACGAACCTCGAATCTTTCCTTAACTTCGGGGGAAATTGATGCGTTGACCCGTCACACGTTCACCCACTATGGATCTTTCTTTTTAAGCCTGATTAAATTGAGATCTGCTTCTATAGACGAACTCCGACAATGGGTTCATATTGAGGGCATCCAATATTTTGATGAAGCCCAACAGTCCAATAAAGGCTTTATTCAACTCACGGGTCATTATGGTCATTGGGAGGCAGTAGCGTTGGCTCAAAGCGCAGAGGGGCGTTCCCTCGACGTAATTGGTCGAGCCCTTGACAACCCACTACTTGAAAAAATTAGCTTAGATTTTAGAACTCGCTTTGGCAATCGTGTTATTTTAAAAAACGGCGCATTACGCGAGTCCATAAAAAGTATTAAGGAAGGTCGGGGGGTTGGCTTTCTTCTTGACCAAGATGGGTTAGGTGGGGGTATCTTTGTAGAATTTTTAGGACAATGGGCTTCGACACATTCATCTGCAGGAGCCCTAGTTGCCAAGTACCAAATCCCCATCCTTCCCGTGTTTAGTTGGATGGACCGTGGTCGTATCTTCGTTCAGTTTCATCCATTAGTCCGAATCGCAAGTTCAGGAGAATCCGATCGAGATACATGGATCGCCACTCAGGTGATGACACGGTTACTTGAAACTCAAATCCATCGAGACCCACGATGGTGGTTTTGGCTTCATAATCGCTTTAAAACCCGCCCAAACGCCCAAGATTCAGCCCTTTCTCCCCTTCCGGCCAAGGAGTGGGTAGAATTGAGTAAGTCCATATAAATCAGAGCCCCCTGTGGGGCTCTATCGTTTCAGGGGACAACATGCCCAAGCACGTCTTAGCCAAACTTGAATCTGAATTAAGAGAACTCAAGCAAGCTCTTTTGAATGAGATACCTCAAGAAATTTCACGAGCTGCTGGACAAGGAGATCTCTCAGAAAACGCTGAATATGAACAAGCACTCGCAAAAAGAGATATGTATCAATCAAAAGTCGTCGCCTTGGAAAAGCGCATCACAGAGATCTCATCTCTAGATACCAGTCGTTTGCCTAAAAATAAAGCAGCTTATGGATCAGAAATTACTGTGATTGATTTGGATACTAACGAGAAAAAAACATATCAACTTGTTCTACCCGAGGAACTTTCGGAAGATCATAAAGATTATCTTTCTATTTCGTCTCCTGTGGGTATGGCGCTTGTTGGACAGGAAGAGGGTAATGAAGTTCGTGTGACGATTCCACGAGGAACGCTCAGCCTAGAGATTATTAAACTTAAAACGGTTCACGATCGAAAAAAATAAAAAGAGGTCATGATGAGCAAGTTACCAAAAAAAAATCAAACATGCTCCTTTTGTGGCAAACTCGACACGGAGGTAGCCCAACTTCTTGCGGGACCTGAAGCATTTATTTGTGATGAGTGTATTGAAGCGGGTCAACTTCAAATCAAGATGTCCCGATCTGAAAAATTGCCCTCTAGACATGAGGCTAAACTTGCTCGACCTAGGGAAATTAAAGCTTATCTTGATGAATACGTCATTGGTCAAGAAAGCGCTAAGAAGCGACTTTCAGTTGCTGTCTACAATCATTACAAACGAATTCTTCATCCCACTAAGAACTCTAGTAATTCAGTCGAGCTAGCAAAATCAAATATTCTTCTCATTGGTCCGACGGGTACAGGTAAAACACTTTTAGCGCAAACTCTAGCTCGAATATTAGATGTCCCTTTGGCGATGGCAGATGCAACAACACTTACGGAAGCAGGTTATGTTGGGGAGGATGTTGAAAATATTCTTACCAAACTCCTTCAAGCTGCAAACTATGATATTGATCGTGCTCAAAAAGGCATTGTTTTTATCGATGAAATAGATAAGGTGGGTCGCAAAAGCGAAAATCCATCAATCACTCGAGATGTAAGCGGCGAAGGAGTCCAGCAGGCTCTACTTAAACTTGTTGAAGGAACTGTAGCCAATGTCCCTCCACAAGGTGGGCGCAAACACCCGCATCAAGAATTTATCCAAGTGGATACTAGTAACATTCTCTTCATCTGTGGCGGGGCATTCGTCGGTATTGAAGATACTATCAAACAGCGCGTTCGAGCAAAAGCCGTTGGCTTTGGATCAGTACCAAGTTCTAAAGAATCCTTTGATAATTCTCTGACTTTAGTGGAACCAGAAGACATTATCAAATTTGGCCTCATTCCTGAGTTAGTTGGTCGCCTACCCGTGGTGGCTACTCTAGAAGCCTTAGATCGTGAAGCACTCGTGCGTATTCTTACTCAGCCTAAAAATGCTGTTACCAAGCAATTTATTAAACTTCTCGAAATGGATGATGTGGAATTATCTTTTGAAGATGGTGCTCTCGAAGCGATTGCTGATCAGGCCATGATTCGAAAATTAGGTGCTCGAGGTCTTCGTTCGTTATTAGAGCAAATTCTCTTAGAGCCAATGTACGAATTGCCCTCTAAAGAGCGTAATAGAAATGAGTCCTTACGTATCACTCGGGAACAAGTGGAAAAAGTTTTAGGACTTCCTCCCAATTCTATTTCCGTCGCGGGTTAATTAATGAGCAGTCTACTTTCTTCCCATCTCCTCCATTTCATTCTCATGGGTACAGGGATCTCAGTAGTTATGGGCTTCCTAACCCCAACGCAACGCCTTGATCGTACTAAAAAAAGCATTATGAAGCACTGGTTGGGCCTTATTGGGATCGGATTATTGCTAGCTTGGATCATGTATTTCTTTCCAAGGAATCCTGTTCGATTTTAAGTCAAAGTGAATTCACCCTCTATAACTGCTTCTCGTGATGTCGCATATGAATCTCGATCAGTCTAAACCACTGATGGGCGGAGAGAAAACCTAGGTATGGGTGATCCCACCCACGTTTCGAAGGAATTGCGTCTATGATGGGGGTTACCTTGTCAAGGAATAGCTTAAATGCATTTAGAGCAACCGAAGCTTCTTCTCTAGTCATGACAACAACCTGATCGCGAACTAGTTCTGGCGCTTTGATTTTCTTTGGACCTAGAGTACCTATGAGAAAAATCAAGTGTACGAGTACGGGTTGGGGTTTTGATTGCTTGTAGGTCTTATTAGACCAATTCTCAATTCTTTCCAAAATCCATCCATGTACTCCTAGGATATGACTGATAACCTCACTCCGGGACCACGCTCCAGGAGAGGGAGCTCGGGTAAATTCTTCCTCTGAAGAATTCTGAAGAATGCGTTCGTATTTATTCAAGGAACGAATGATTTGGCTATGTATTCTTTGTGTATTCATTAGATAGTATCTTTGCTATTTTTTCATTATAGGTTTAAAAAAAGAGGCCCTTAGGCCTCTTTTTTTAAAGGAGGTAACCTACCTGATGGTTAGAGGTCAAGTTCCTTGAAGGCATCTCCAAGTGTTGGCTTCTTGAATGGCTCGAGTCTTAATTTGGCATTTTCGTCTTCCATTGGGGAAGGGCTACTGCCTTCTTTCGTCTGTTTGACAGAAAGACCAATACGATGTTCCTCCGGGTCTAATTTAACAATCTTCATCGTAAGTACTTGGCCGACCTGGAATTCACCTGTCTCTTATACACATCTCCGAGCCCACGAGACGTAGAG
>CAWULW010000026.1:0-7319 GCA_963923615.1 uncultured Holophagaceae bacterium | reverse complement strand
ACCTAAGCCTTCGTCGGCAGCGTCAGATGTGTATAAGAGACAGACTTAACTCCGGCCTCAATACCTCGATCTTGCTCTCGGAAATAACCCACCAATACATAGATCGGGAGGGCCATCAACTCAATAGAAAAGTAAATGGTCACTAAATCAGTTGCCCCGCAGAGCAAGAGCATACCCGATAGCGTGAAAAGCATCAGAGCATAGAATTCTACGGTGTGTTCGTGCATGAGATCCAATAACTTGGTCGAGAGTGCCACGGTGGCGAGCGTGGCCAATGCACAGATCAACTGGAAAGCCTGCGTCAAAGTGTCGATACGGAACATCGCTGAAAATCCGGATCGATGGGGAGTGATGATGATCAAATACATCGTCACCACGAGCATGATTTGGGTGATGAAGGACCAACGTCGTTTGTGGTCGCGCGGCACTAAAAGATCGCCAGGCCACAACATCAAACTCGCCATTCCAATTAAGAAAAAGGGAGCCTGAACTAGGGGCGCGTCCTGCCAAAGCGCAGTCCAGAGACTTTGGACAAAACTAGGCATCAGTGCGTCTCCTCGACCGGAGCTCCCTCAGAACTATGGGTGGGTCGCTCTGTCAGGGTCATCCCTCGCATCCCTTCATACTTAGCTTTTTCCTGTTCGGAGCTAACCGAGGGGGCTTGATAATAATCCGGGTGCACTTGGCGAACCAATTTGGCCACAGGACGATCCATGATTTCCATCAGTGGCCGTGGATAGAGCCCAATCCAGACAGCCAACACAATTAAGGGAGTGAAGACCACAATTTCTCGGGTCGTGAGATCGGACATGGATCGATTTACCTCGGAAATAGGACCAAACATAACCCGTTGGAACATCCATAACATATAAGCGGCGCCCAAAATAATACCTGTTGTGGCGACCACTGCAGCCCACGGGAAAGCCTGGAACGATCCTTGAAGAATAATCAACTCCCCAATAAATCCATTGAGGAGGGGTAAGCCAATCGAACTCATCGTCATAATCATAAAGACCGTGGAGTAGAGAGGCATCGTTTCAGATAGACCGCCAAAATCAGCAATCATACGCGTATGACGACGATCGTATACGACGGCAACTGCAAGGAACAATCCCGGAGTGCTGATGCCGTGATTGATCATTTGAAACAAGGCACCCTTGAGTCCATAGGGATTTAAGGCAAAAATGCCCAACATACACATCCCTAAGTGGCTCACGGAACTGTAGGCCACGAGTTTCTTCATATCTTTCTGAATCATGGCCACTAACGCACCGTAAATAATACCAATCAAGGCCATGGCAATAAACCAAGGCAGGAGATCTTTAAGGGCCGTAGGAAATATCGGAAGTAGAAAACGGACAAAACCGTACGTCCCCATTTTTAACAAAATACCCGCCAAAATAACCGATCCTGCGGTCGGCGCTTGGACGTGTGCATCGGGTAACCAGGTGTGAAAGGGAAACATGGGAACTTTAATCGCAAATGCCACAAAGAAGGCGAGAGCCAATAACGTTTGATACGTTTTGGTTTGCTGAGCGATGACCGGAGCCATTGCTTGAAAGGATGCCACAGAGAAATCGAGGGTTCCGTAGGTCTTCGCCTGTAAAAAATAAATCGCAAGCACAGCTACGAGCAATAAAACGGAGCCCGCAAGAGTATAGAGGAATAACTTGATAGCAGCATAGAGTTTTTGCGGTCCACCCCAAATGCCGATTAAGAAATACATGGGGACCAGCATCACTTCCCAAAAGACATAGAACAGGAACATGTCTTGAGTAATAAACACTCCAAGCATCGCCGACTGAAGGATGAGGAGCCAAATATAATATTCTTTTAATCGATCCGTAATCGCATCCCACGAACATAAGATGGCGATCGGTCCGATAAACGTGGTGAGCAACCATAGCAGCAAACTGATGCCATCCATGCCCACACTAAATCGAACGCCGAGCGAGGGAATCCAAGACCAACTTTGAGCCCATTGAACTGCATCGCTCGTTCGATCGTAGGCAAAAAAGAAAGGGAGACTCGCGAGGAAACTCACGACGGTTCCCAATAGAGCGCCTTTCTTAAAGATCTCGCTTCGATCTTTAGGCACAAAGAGTAAGGCCAAGGCGGCGGCGAAAGGAATGAACGTTGCGGCCAGCATGAGGAGCGTATTGGCGTATGAACTCATGAAATCTCCAAACGTTAGGATGTTAACCAAGGAATTTAAAGAACAAGAGAAGGACGAAGCCGAGAAGCATGACAAAGGCATAATTTTGAACTCGGCCTGATTGCAGAGCCTTAAAGAGTAGAGCGAATTGTTGGAGTAACCAGGCGACAAAATTGACGAGGCCATCCACGATGTAGGTATCAAACCAATAACTGATACGAGCAAACAAAAGCGTCGCGCGCGCAGCTCCGTTGACCACTCCATCTACCACCCAGGTATCAAAAGACCATAACTGACCGGCGAGCCGCTTCGCTGGCGTGATTAATAACGCTTCGTAAAATTCATCAATGTAATAACGGGCATGAACCCATTCGAATAAATTGGGATATTGTTTGACAAAGCGCTGGGCGCGAGACCAAGATGGATCAGCTGCATAGAACCAATAGGCCAAGGCCATGGCACCCGGAGCCCAGATGACGGTAGCCCAGATCATAAGCCCATATTCCATTGTGGAAACGGCTTCGACTCCCTCATGCACCGCTGCGACCTGATACAAGATGGGCGAGAGCCATTCAGAGAAATGTGCATGTCCCAAGACATGGAGGGCATGTGGCACATTCAGGAAACCACCCCCTACCGCGAGCAACGCCAATAGGAAGACCGGTACCCACATGTTCCAGGGAACCTCATGAGGCACGTGCGTTCCACTTCCGTGAGCGTCATGACCATGCGAATGTCCCTGGACGGTGAGGTGGTAGGGATCCTCGCCCCCACCACGATAATTGCCTAAGAAGGTCATGCAGATTAACCGCATCATATAGAACGCAGTAAAAAAGGCTGCAATCATCCCCATGAGCCAAGTTGAAAGATATAAGGTGGAGCCTTGGTAGGTACCTCCTTGATACCAGCCTTCAAATACTTTCCATAAGATTTCATCTTTGGAGAAGAATCCACTAAAGGGGAAAATTCCTGCGATCGCGAATGTCGAGAGCAGCATGGACCAGAAAGTCCAAGGCATATATTTTCGTAGACCGCCCATATTTCTCATATCCTGTTCGTGATGGCACGCCATAATCACGGAACCTGAACCTAAAAAGAGACACGCTTTAAAGAAGGCATGTGTGAACACGTGGAACATACCGGCCGTAAAAGCTCCCGCACCCATACCCATGAACATAAATCCCAACTGGGAAACCGTGCTGTAGGCGAGCACCTTTTTAATATCGTATTGAGCCAAGCCCATGGAAGCAGCCAAGAGGGCAGTCAGCGCTCCAATGAACAAAATGAAATGCAGTGCGGCCGGAGCATTCACGAAAATGAAATTGAGCCGAGTGATCATGTAGAGCCCCGAGGTCACCATCGTCGCTGCATGAATCAAGGCGGAGACGGGAGTGGGGCCCGCCATGGCATCTGGAAGCCAAACATAGAGCGGAATCTGAGCCGATTTACCCATCGCCCCTATGAATAGACAACTTCCAATGAGGTTCATCCAAAAGGTCGGAGAGGCGGTGTGACCAAATAGAGTAATCGAAGGAAGTGCCATGACCGATCGCGCCGAACCCATCAAAGTGTCGTAATCCAACGATCCAAACACCATGAAGATAAGGAAAAAGCCCAGCATAAAGCCAAAATCCCCAATGCGGTTGGTCACGAATGCTTTTTTAGCCGCATCTCCCGCATAGGTCTTATCGAAATAAAATCCAATCAATAGATACGAGCAAAGTCCCACACCTTCCCATCCCAAAAACATCATCAGAATGTTGGAACCTAATACTAAGTTCAACATACTGAAAACGAAGAGATTGAGATAAGCCATAAATCGGTAATATCTAAAGTCCTTCTGTTCCTCTTCCATGTAGCCGGTACTAAAAAGATGAATGAGGAACCCCGCTCCCGTCACCAGGAGGGCCATGGCTGCACTCAATACATCAAATTTATAGGCCCATTCTACGGTGGCGAAAGTCAGTCGTTGGCCTGCGATTTGGGCGGCACCCACATCAAACCAAGTCCATAAGGATTGATGGAGACTCCGGGATGCTTCGGGTAGTTGAAGCAGTTGAAAAAAGTAATAAAGGGACAATAAAAACGAGGCGCCCACAGAGCCCAATGCAATTCCATTGACCCATGAGTTGTTTCGAAGATGTCGACCGGTCAATCCATTGAGCAGAAATCCGAAAAGCGGCAAAAAAGGAATCAACCATAAATACGATACCCCGAGGGAGGTGGGGATCAGGTGCGTGAGAGTTGCATCGTTCATACAGGTTTATCCGTTCAATAAATTAATGTCGTCCGCTTGGACGGTATCCTTACGTCGATACAAAGCCACCGCTAACGCAAGACCAATGGCTACTTCCGCGGCCGCGAAGCCCATGACCAAGAGGGCAAAAGCTTGACCTTCTACGGTCCCACTGTATCGGGCGAAGGCAATCAGATTGAGATTCGCTGCATTCAACATCAATTCGACCGACATCAAGATGATTAAAAGATTTCGGCGAATTAAAACACCTGCGACCCCAATAAAAAACATCAGAGAGGAAATGAAGAGAACGGTATTGAGGGAGATCACGATACACGCTCCGACTTGGCCAAAACGAGGGCACCGACGAGGGCAACCAAAAGAATGACGGATAAAATTTCCAGGGGAAGCAGGAACCCTGCGAACAAACCACGGCTGACCATTTGAGCATTTTGTGCCGTAGCGGAGAGCCCTTGGGCCAAATCAGGGGAGAGAGACAATGCGACCGGAGCCGCTGGGCCAAAGAGATTGGACTTCAACGTAACAGCAAAGATGCCTAAGGCGATCAGGACGAGGGGTAAGGACCATTTGAACTGGGTGGTAAACAAGCTTTTTTCTTTATATTTGGTCAGTTCAACCAACATCACCACAAAGAGGAAGAGAACGACAATGCCACCCGCATAGACCAACAGTTGGGCCATACCCAAGAACTCAGCATGGAGACACAAGAAACAAGCCGCGACCATAATCATAGAAAATAAAAATCCCAGGACACTGTGGACCGCCGAGGTGGAAAGAATCATCACCGCAGCACCGGCACAGGCCAATAGGCCAAAAACTAGGAAGAGATTTTGACCGATGGTTGAAAAGAGGGCATTCATGGGTACATCCTAACGGGTGTAATCAGGTGCATCGGGGGCCGCCGATGAGGCAATGGAGTGCTGACCAACCGGGGAAACTCGGAACATGTCTTGGAACTGTCCCTCCATGCCCAGAGAGAAATCTTCTCGGTTGTAGGCCGCAAGTTCAAATTGATGATTCAAAATAATGGAATCAAATCCACAACTTTCTACACAGAATTCGCAAAAGATGCATCGCTCCATTTCAAAGTCGTAACGCGTAGGATAAGGAGTCTTGCGTCCTTCTTTTTTACCTTTCTCGATCGTGATCACCTGTGTCGGGCATATTTTTTCACAAGCCAAACAGCACACACACTTGATTTCTCCCTGTTCGTCCCGAAGCATTTGGAGTCGTCCACGATAGCGTGGGGCAATCGTAATCGGCGTTTCAGGATACTCCACAGTGATGTGAATATGTTTCTTAGAGCGGTTAGCTTGGAGGAAATTTCGTCCAAAATACTTCCCTGTTAATTTCATCCCTGAGGCGATGTCGATGGGTAGGAGTTTTTTCAAAATAGACATAGAAATCCTAGAGGATAAACCGAATAGCGGCCGCTATAAGAAGGTTGACGAGCGTGACCGGGATTAACCATTTCCACCCCACGCTCATCAATTGATCGTAACGATAACGTGGGAGGGTGGCTCGAACCCAAAGAAATACGAAGAGTAGGAAGAAAACTTTTCCAAAGAAAAACAGTAAACTAGGTTGAGCTAAAAAAGGCATCGAGTCGGGTACAAATCTCTGGAGTCCAAAAGGCAAAAGATAGTGGCCGCCCAAGAAAAACCCTGCTGCAATGGCGGACACCGCCATCATATTGGCGTATTCGGCCAACATAAACCACGCAAACTTCATGCCAGTGTATTCCGTATGAAATCCTGAGACTAATTCTGTTTCGGCCTCCGCTAGATCAAAAGGCACACGATTGGTTTCGGCGAACCCACAGGTAAGGTAGAAAAAGAATCCTAAAAAGAGGGGGATTCCGGCCAGCAACGGCATTTGAACTGTGGTACCCGCAGCAGTCACGGTAGGAACACCCGCAAGGTACACCGAGAGTTCTCTAAAATTCAGAGTACCCGCTAGCACGACTGCAGCGAGCAATGAGAGGCTCAAGGGGATTTCATAACTTATAATTTGCGCAGCGCTGCGTAACCCACCGAGGAGAGGATACTTTGAATTGGAGGCCCAACCACCCAGCACAATCCCGTAAACGCCAATGGATCCCACGGCCATAATGTAGAGGAGGCCTACATTAATATCTGTCAGAAAACCTGTGAAGGGGAGTCCGCCCACAATGGGAAATGGCTCGGGAAAAACAAATAGTGTTCCAGGATAAAAACAGATGACTGCGAAAGTTGCAAAGGCAGGAATCATACAGATCACTGGTGCGATCACAAATACAAAACGATCGGCTCGATCCGGTACGATGTCTTCTTTTAAGAGGAGTTTGAGTCCGTCTGCAGCAAAGACAGGTAGACCTCGTAAAAAAGACAATATAGGGATGCGTCCAAGGTGCCAAGAGAGTTTATTGATTCCCGCAGCAAATCCTCGAATACCTCCAGCTTGACGAGTAGCCCCTAATCGAACTTGAATATAGCCAATGACCTTGCGTTCAGCAAAAGTCATCACAGGAACAATCAAAAGAATAATGGAAATCAAAACCGTGATTTGAATCACCGCCATCACGACTTGCTGCAGAGGGGTCATCATCGATCCACCTCTCCCAAAACGACATCGAGGGTCCCAATGGCCGCAATTACGTCTGCTAGCAGGCGACCTTCGGTCATCTGAGGCAAGGCTTGAAGGTTAACAAAAGAGGGGCCGCGCACATGGAAACGATATGGATTCTGAGCGCCCCTTTCTCCGACCAAATAGTAACCCAGCTCTCCCTTAGGCGCTTCGATGGGATGGTAGATCTCATTGACTTCGGATTTTAAAACCTTGGGAATCTTAGCCATCACATTCCCTTCGGGAAGTCCATCAATACATTGTCTGTCTCTTATACACATCTGACGCTGCCGACGAAGGCTT
>CAWULW010000025.1:0-7456 GCA_963923615.1 uncultured Holophagaceae bacterium | reverse complement strand
GATATCCAGGATTGGAAATGGAGATTTCACAAACCGGCTGACATGATTCACTGGATAAGAAGTTGGGTCAAGATTCATCAATCGGGAGGCTTGGAACAACGACTATTACCTACAAAAAATTTAACCACCGATGAACAACTTGGCTTACTGATGGACAATCTCCAAAACGATTTTCCCAAAACCTATGGGCTCCAATTCAATCTAACGAATCCTAGAAAAGGATCTGCTGCGAAACGTTGGAGAATGATGATTCGCTGGTTTGTTCGTTCAGGTTGGCCAGATGTCGGAATCTGGAGAGACTATCCAAAACAAGACCTCATTATTCCAGTCGATGTCCATATCGCACGCATGACTAGGTATTTAGGAATCCACGACCAAAAGGTCATTAACCACGACCTAGCTATCAAAATCACCAATTTTTTAAAAACCATCGATCGAGCAGACCCACTCCGATTTGATTACCCCCTTGCCCACATGGGGATTGATGGAAATTGTCCTAAACAACTAGACCGTACTATTTGCTCAATATGCCCTCTATACGAAGTCTGCCTTCGTCCTACGTGGGTCCCCTAGGTTGGCAACCGAAGGATCCCAATATTCTTAAATAATGCATATTTAGACCCTATATGTGCCCTATTTTACTTGCATATTTAAGTCTGATTAGTGCCCGCCATTTGTCCTGAAAATTTTAAAGATACCCTCTTGACGATACTACGCATAGGGGTGATTCTACTAAGCCGACCCCACCCCTTGCGGTACGGGTTGTAATTAACCCCTGCATCAATGAGGATCGCTAGTCGTCAAAAACTCCTTTTCTCATCGTTCAAGTCTTCATCTCCACATCAAGGAATTGCTAAATGAAAATCACACGACACTTCACGCTTGAAGGCCAAGACCCTCTGAAGGGGATGAACTTTGTACCTCGTGTGAGCCGTATCTCCAAACTCGACGGAACAGTAGTATTCGAAGCTAAGGATGTTTTGGTTCCAGATTTTTGGTCTCAAGTCGCCGTGGATATCCTGTCTCAAAAATATTTTCGACGTAAAGGTATTAATCCACAAAACGGTGGAGAAACAGATTCTCGACAAGTGTTTCATCGTCTTGCAGGATGCTGGAGGCATTGGGGTGAAACGCATGGCTATTTCGATTCTGCCCAAGATGGACAGGCCTTTTATGATGAATTGGTGTTCATGTTAGCGAAGCAAATGTGTGCCCCTAATTCACCTCAATGGTTTAATACGGGTCTGCATTTTGCGTACGGAATTGAAGGACCTGCACAAGGTCACTCATATGTTGATTCCAAAACAGGGAAGCTAAAAAAATCTACCAATGCCTACGAACGTCCACAACCCCATGCTTGCTTCATCCAAAGCGTTTCCGATGATCTGGTCAATCCCGGTGGAATCATGGATCTTTGGACGCGAGAAGCGCGTATCTTCAAATATGGATCCGGCACCGGATCAAATTTTTCAAAGGTTCGTGGATCTGAAGAACCCTTGAGTGGAGGAGGAAAATCATCAGGGTTGATGAGTTTCCTTGCTGTTGGAGATCGAGCAGCTGGTGCCATTAAAAGCGGGGGGACTACAAGAAGGGCCGCCAAAATGGTCTGCTTAGACCTAGACCACCCCGATATCGAGACTTTTATCGACTGGAAAGTAATAGAGGAACAAAAAGTAGCTATGTTAGCTGCCGGAAGTCACCTATGCAAAAAAGCGTGGGACAAGCTCTGTATTGCCGTAGAAACTTCAACCACTGAAGACTCAAATCCTAAAACTAACGAAGCTCTCCGAAAGGCCTTGTCTTCTGCAAAAAAAGAAGGTGTACCTGCTGCATTTCTCTCTCAGTGCTTGGGTCGACTTGAACTTAAAGACTTCGATCGCAACATCAACCAATACGATACAAGTTGGGACGGGGAAGGCTACATGAGTGTCACGGGCATGAACTCTAACAACTCGATCCGCATCCCCGATTCCTTCATGAGAGCACTAGAGGTAGATGGTGATTGGGAGTTAAAACGCCGGGTTGACGGAAAAGTCCATAAAAGCCTTAGAGCCAAAGACTTATGGAAGAAAGTTAACCGAGCAGCATGGGCCTGTGCTGACCCAGGGATCCAATTTGATACCACGATCAATGATTGGCACACTTGCCCCCAAGATGGTCGAATTAACGCGAGCAATCCATGTTCGGAGTACATGTTCTTAGATGACACCGCATGTAATTTAGCTTCCTTGAATCTGTGCACTTTTTTAACACCCGATGGGGGCTTTGATTTAGAGGGCTACCGTCATGGAGTAAAACTGTGGACGATCGTGCTTGAGATTTCGGTTCTAATGGCTCAATTTCCTAGCGACCCCATTGCCCAACTTTCTTATGACTTCCGTACCTTAGGTCTAGGATACGCAAATCTAGGAGCTATGTTGATGCGCATGGGAATTCCTTATGATTCTCCCGAGGGAACTCAATGGTGTGCCGCCCTAACCGCTATCTTAACTGGGGATGCCTATGCAACATCCGCTGCGATGGCTTCGGAGTTAGGCCCCTTCCCTAAATACTCCAAAAACTCTGAGAATATGCTCCGGGTCATTCGTAATCATCGCCGAGCTGCCTACAACGCCCCAGAACATGAATACGAGTCGTTGAGTGTGCCTCCTCAGGGGCTTTACGGCCAGGGTGTGCCTAAGCGCATCCTCGATGCTTCTCGTGAAAGTTGGGACAAAGCCCTCGAGTTGGGTGAGAAATACGGATATCGAAATGCACAAGTTACAGTTCTAGCTCCCACGGGAACTATCGGTCTATTGATGGATTGTGACACAACCGGGGTTGAACCTGATTTTGCTTTAGTCAAATTCAAAAAATTAGCCGGAGGAGGTTATTTTAAATTAGTTAATTCCGCAATTCCCGAGGCGTTAGCTCGATTAGGATATTCCCCGTCAGAGATTAAGGAAATCGAACGCTATGTGGTAGGTTGGATGGAGATCACGAGTGAGACCCCTGGAATCACACGATCCCACATGCTTGAGAATGGTTGGTCCGAAGAGGAAATCACTGATCTTGAACTTAAACTTAAGTCGGCTTTTGATCCATCATTTGTGGTGGATTTAGATCGTCTCAAAAAGCACTTTTCCCAAGACCGTATTGACGTATTTATTCAAGCCCTAACTGGAACAATGACCGTCGAAGGAGCTCCCTATCTCCGAGACGAGCACTTAGCAATTTTTGATTGTGCCAATCGGTGCGGTCGCATTGGGAAAAGATATATTGCCCCCGAAGGGCATCTTCGTATGATGGGTGCGGCACAGCCTTTCTTGAGCGGTGCTATCAGTAAAACCATTAATCTTCCTGCCGAATCCACGGTTGAGGATGTGGCCAAAATATACGAAACCTCATGGAAACTGATGCTAAAAGCAGTGGCCCTCTATCGAGATGGATCCAAGATGAGTCAGGCCATGGCAACCAATCTTGATCTGCTCGATGGACTTGAGGCTATGGCCGAACCACAGTTGACCAATACTGAAAAAACTCCGATTCTAGCCCAAGCCCTAACACAACAAGTGGTCCGAACGTATCAGCGTAGACTCCCTAGCCGCCGAGGAGGCTACACTCAGGGCGTCACGATTGGTGGAACTAAACTCTATCTACGAACCGGGGAATATGAAGATGGAGCTCTAGGGGAAATCTTTTTGGACATCCATAAAGAAGGGGCGGCTTTTAGAAGTTTGCTAAATTGCTTTGCCATTTCTGTCAGCATGGGCCTTCAACACGGGGTACCCCTAGAAGAATTCTGTGAGGCATTCTTATTCACACGCTTTGAGCCTAATGGCATGGTCATGGGAAGTGAAAAAATCAAAATTACCACCTCTCTTATCGATTTCATCTTTCGTGAGTTGGCAATCACTTACTTGGGCCGCCATGACTTAGCTCATGTTGATGAAGAGGTCTTAGACTCTAGCGTCCAAGTAAAATCAGAAAACCTTGCTCCTTTCTCAAACGCCACTAAAGAATTAGTCCATGGAACTCCCCTTCCGTTCGACAAAAATCACGGGGAACCCTCCATACCGGCCTCCCCAGTGGTTCACCCACAGCTTGTTACAGTTGCGGCTGGGCAACCTACTAAACAGCAAGTTTCACCGGCTCAACAAGCCAAAGAAAAAGGCTACACCGGCGATCCCTGTCCTGAATGTGGTCATCTAACTCTCGTAAGGAACGGAGCTTGCATGAAATGTCAGACTTGTGGAGGCACCACAGGCTGCAGTTAATTAGGCCATCGGTAGTGAAAATAAGTCCTAAATTTAGGACTATGCATGACTACCGATTTAATCAAAGGAGTCCCAGCGCTAGAACGGTATCCCGTTCTTCAATGAGTTCATCCATAGTTAATTTGATCCGACTGAGAGCGAATTCATTAAACTGAAATCCGCTTGCGATGGTTACTCGTGAATTCTGGGATAGACAAGGAAAGCCAAAAATTAAATCTGAAGGTACTCCATAACTCCCGTCGGAACAAAGAGCTATGGAAACACTACCATGTAGCGTCCCCAATGCCCAATCGCGCATATGATCTATGGCAGCATTGGCGGCGGAAGCGGCACTAGAGAGCCCCCTGGCTTCGATAATAGCGGCCCCCCTTTTCGCAACGGTAGGCAAAAAATATTGCTCGTACCATAGGGGATCAGAAATATATTCCATTGCAGGTCTCCCCTTCACTTTACAGTTGAACAAGTCAGGGAACTGCGTGGAACTGTGGTTACCCCAAACTGTCATTTGTGTGACTTCAGAGACTCCAATGTTCAAATAATGGGCTAATTGAGCTACTGCACGATTATGATCTAAACGCATCATTGCATGAAATTGATTGGGGGATAGACTAGGTGCATTTTTCATCGCAATCAAGGCATTGGTGTTGGCGGGATTACCCACTACAAGGACTTTCACATGACGATCGGCCACTTCATTCAGAGCAAAACCTTGTGGTTTGAAAATTCCTCCATTGGCACTTAGGAGATCCCCACGCTCCATACCAGCTTTGCGAGGCATTGCGCCCACTAGCAGGGCGTACTGAGCATCCTTGAAGGCTTCTAGGGGGTTATCGCTAATTTCAATGCCAGACAGTAGAGGAAAAGCTCCATCTTGCAGTTCCATGACCACACCTTGAAGGGCCTTGAGCGCTGGAGTGATTTCTAGTAATTGAAGGATAACTGGTTGATCCTGACCTAGCATTGCACCAGAGGCAATGCGAAACAAAAGACTATAGCCGATCTGCCCTGCGGCGCCCGTAATCGCTACCCGAACTGGTGATTTCATGCAACCAACTCCTTAATCCTAGGAATAGTAAAGTTTAACTTAAAGAGATTCTTCTTTAAAGTTGGTTAATTTTAGTTCTTAAGAAGACATTCCTTGCAGTACGATACCGATGCAAATCAAAATCAGGGCTACCCATCGGATCATTGGAATAGACTCCGACAAGAAAAAATATGCAAATAGGCCATTCAACACAAATCCTAGGGCCAAAAATGGATAAGCAAAACTAACGGGAACCATTGAAAGTGCTTTCAGCCATACAAGTAGACTTACTCCATAAGAAAGCAACCCTAGCCAAACCCAAGGAATACCCAACAGAGGAACAAAGGCCATGAAATTATCTATGGACATGTGACCAAGGCCTCGCTTGAGAAAAACTTGAGCTAAGGCGTTAAGAATTACCGAAGCGATGATCCAAGGCAGGGCTCTTACTGAATCCATTACATGACTCCTTCAATGAGACTACCCTCAATGATTCAGAATTTCTATTTTCGTCTCAGCAAGATAAGCCTATCAGAGCCAGCTGATACCTCTGTGACTAATTCAAAAGCAGGTAAAAGCTCCGATCCTAACGGCTGCCGGATAGCGTCGGCCCAATCACTAGCCATGGTCACAAGATAATTTCCTGGGATTATTTGGAGTGCGCTGTCTCGTGTGTGAATTTCTCGCATCGATTGATTGGTATAAAGTAATGCCCCACCGCGTACAGTTCGCCAAAAGTATACCGAATGTCCGTTGATAATAGGTCTTACCGTGTCTCCCCACTCCTTGAAGCTTTTTAGCGGTTCGATAATGGGGAATCCCAAATAACCAGCCCCTAAAAAAACCAAAGCAAGTGTGACGCATAATTCTTTACAAGCCATCGCGAGATTCTCGGAATAAAGTCGGTAGGCTACAGCTACCAAACCCAAAAAAGAAATGGTCAAAAGAGTATAGATAAAGCGGCTAGTCGCGGGCTGGTAAAAAATAGATGGGAGAACGGGTATTAGGATAATGTCTTGAGTACGAAGGGCTAAACCTAAGAAAACTAGGACCAAAATCAAGGGAGTAATAAGAATTGTGAGGCTTGACAATCGCCTTAAGACTTTCCGGTAAGCGATCTGTGATTCATCGAGAAACCCCGCCACAATGATGGCGGCAAACGGGAAGCTCATAAGAAGATATTTACCCTGTTTACTCTCGGAGAGCGACAGTAAAACAAAGGGAACAAGAAAACATAAAGATATAAAAATCGCTATGGGACTCCTATTTTCCTTACGACCGAAAATATTAACGATGCCAGGAATAAGCAAAAACGACCATGGAAAAAGATCGCCGAGCGCATACTCAAAATACTTCCACCACGGCTGGATATGATCCCAAGCCCGAAGTGCACGCTCGATATTTTGATAAATGATTAAATAGTAACCATATGACCAACCCGCCTGGTAAATGGCCAGGACATACCACGGTAGAACTATGGATAAGAAAAGAGCCGAAAGGCCTAAAAACTTAAATTGCTTCAGCTGAAAATTCTTCCCTTGTGTCAACAAGAAAGCCACAACCAGGGCGATTGATAGCACAGGAGCCAATGGCCCCTTCGTTAGTGTGGCCAAAGATAAAAGTACAATTGATCGCTGGTAGAGACGAGAAACTTCATTATCATGTCGATAGGGTGCCAGACCATTTTCTAAAAGATAAGCGCTGATCCATTGCATCCAACTTGATGCAAGAAGTACCGAAAATAACATATCGATTTGAATGTACTGAGATTGCCATACCCACAATGGCAGGACCCCTAGAATCATGACGGAACGATCCGATAGTTCTTCGCTGAAAAATCGATGGACCCATCGTTTCATAAAGAAAAGAAAGAAAATACTACTAAGAACGGAGGGTAACCGAAGAGCCCAAGGTATAAGATGATTCAGGGGTTCAGGCTGTCCTCCTAAGCCGATTGCCACTGCATTTGAAATTTTCATTAGCCAATAAAATAGAATCGGTTTTTCCGTATAAATGAGGCCATTGAAATAGGGGAATACCCATTCCTTACGATCGACCATTTCTCGAACTGCTTGAGCAAAATCAGGTTCGTCGGGGGACCAAAAACCTCTGATGGGAACAAGAATGGCATATAACAATGCAAAGAAGATTGGCCAACGATATGACTTTAGCCACC
>CAWULW010000024.1:0-7460 GCA_963923615.1 uncultured Holophagaceae bacterium | reverse complement strand
TCTGATGGGTATAGCCCGGCATCAATACGGAAGAATATCGATCAGATAGCCTGGATAACTTGAGACTAAGTTCCATAAGATCTTGTTGAAGTTCCAGGAAGGCATGGCGCATCCATAAGCGCTCAGCCAGTAACACCTGATCATTACGCGATCGTCCGAGGTGGATCTTCTTTCCCGTTTCGCCCAGTCTTTCTGTTAATTGGAGTTCTAGATATGAATGCCCATCTTCATATCCATTGAGATCTGGAGGATGGTGTTCTGATTGCTTTAAGATATCTGTTAAAGATTCCATAATCTGGTTAAATTCGTCGGATGTTAGGAATCCTAGACGATAAAGTTGCCGAGTATGAGCGAGCGTTCCCCTGCAGTCAGATGGAATGAAATTGGGATCGATGATCGGATCTTCTCCGATGGTAAAGCGACTAATACGCTCGTTACTCGTTAAACCTTTTTTGGACCACAGCGGGGGACGTATCATACCGATACCTGCTGAAAGAAATGAATGACACTATCGTGGTAAAAATCAATACCCTGAGTGAGTTCGCTTAGTAACAGGTATTCATCTGGCCGATGACTTCTGAAGGTATCTCCCGGACCCACCTTGACTGCGGGAATATCTTTGAGAAAAGCCCAATCGGAAGTTGTGGCGGAACTAGTCGGTGCTTCTTTCTTGGCAGCCTTCAGAGCTGCGGTGACGATCGGATGCTGCGGATGGGTCCACTTAGGAAGGTAGCGGTCGGAATGAATCATGACTTCGCTCTCGAGATGACTTTGGATCAGTTGGGATAAGGCAATATGATCTGATCCAGGATTAGTTCGAATATCAATATAAAATTCGCAATGATCAGGAATCTGATTTCGCTTGAGGCCTCCATGAATTTGGGTCACATGGGCTTTCATGGGACCCAAAATGGGATGTGAGGGTAGGGCGAGTTGTTCGAGTTTGATAATATCTCTTGAGGCTTTAGTGATTGCGTTCTCAGTACCAAGCATTTGGGCATTAGCAACATGTCCACTGATCCCTCGAGCTGTGCATTTGAGAATTAGGAGTCCACGCTGGGAGGAAATGACACGAAGTCCGGTCGGTTCACCCACGATAGCAGCATCGATTGTTCCAAGTTGAGTGAGAATAGTTCCAAGCCCCTCACCCCCAGTCTCTTCTTCGCAGGATAAGGCCACCAATACTCTTCCCGACTCAAATCGCTCTTCTTGAAGACGAAGGGCAGCAAAAATGATGGCTGTGACAGCCCCCTTGGCATCGTTAGCTCCAAGTCCAGTTAGTCGGGACTCCCTCCACTCTGGTTTAAGAGGGTCAGAAACCCAACCGGCATTAGGAGGAACCGTATCGATATGGGAATTGAGTAAGAGCGTAGGTCCCAATGAGGATCCTAGTGTGAACCAAATATTATTTCCTATCCTTTGTGGCGCGAAACCATGTGCTTTGAGAAAATTCTCCAATGTATCGGCTAGGATTTTCTCGGATCCTGAAATACTCGGTATCTCAACAATAGACTTAAGGAACTCAGCGGACGAAATCTCAAGAGGTAGATTCATGATGATACTCCTTGTGTTGTAGGAGCAAGCATCATCGTTCCACTTCCTTCGTTTGTAAAGACTTCAGTCAACAATGCATCTGGGAGCAAGCCGGATACTAAATGAGCTGCCTTCACTCCTCTACTCAACGCGTGTTTGATGGCTTGAATTTTAGGACGCATCCCCCCCGAAATCACCCCTTGCGTTTCGAGTGAATCTAACTCATGAAACGCAATTTGTGATATTAACGAAGATGGGTTCTGAATATCACGAAGTAAGCCAGGTACCGAGAGAAGAAAGAAGAGTTTTTCAGCTTTAACAGCACAAGCAATTTCAGATGCAACGGTATCAGCATTGGTATTAAACATATCCCCATGCCGATTACCGGTAATAGGAGCTATTACGGGAATTTGATCTTGATTTAAAAGATCAAAGATGAATTCGGGATTTACTCGATCAATGTCTCCCACCCATCCAAAATCAATCACTTTTTCCTGACTCTCCCCATCGGCCTTGATAGCCATGGGGGGTCGTTGATGGGCCTCAATCATTTGGCCATCGAGACCCGTCAGCCCTATACCTGTAACACCAAATGATTTGAAGTCTTCGAGCACTAGGGGTTGGACTTGTTCAGTGAAAACTCTGAACGCAGCCTGAAGTACCTCGGGACTCGTAATCCTACGACCCGCCACTTTTTGGATCGGTATATTCAATCGATTACACTCCTGATCTAATTCGGTTCCTCCCCCATGAACTAGAATGATGCGAATAGAAAAACTCCAAAGCAACGCAATCTGTTCACATAAAGATCGTCGAGTCTTGGGGTCAGTGAGGGTATCCCCACTGAGTTTGATTACAAAAATCTTATGTCGAAATTGTCGACCATAGGCAGCTGAAAATTTCAATAACTGATAAGGGTTCTTTTCGTACATACGTTGAGCCTTCAGGAGTGAGTTAAGAGGAAATGAATCAAAGCTCGTTGGATATGGAATCGATTTTCCGCTTCATCAATAACCTTGCATTGTGGACTATCTAGGACAGAGTCATGAACTTCGACATTTCGTCGAACCGGCAGACAGTGAATAAAGATAGATGAAGGATCGGCCAATCTTAGATGTCGTTCATGAGTCATCCAGGCGTTCAAGGTATTGAGCGGAGCAGCAAGTGAAGAAGAAGCGCCCCAAGCCTTCGCATATATAACCTGAGTGTCTTTAACGGCCGAATCAAGATCCTGACTAAAGTGAATACGACTACCGGTCTTCTCTGCAATGCTTTGGGCTTGATGAATCACGGAAGGTGCCAAATCATAACCAAGTGGATGAGCAATGGTAATGTCATACCCCATTGCTGCTGAGGATAAAAGAAAAGAGTGAGGGACCGCCTTGGGAAGAGGTTTGATATGAGGTGCCCAGGCCAACGTAACCTTTGGTTTAGGGTTCTGGAGATGTTCTTGAATCGTTAGCATATCCGCCAATCCTTGACAGGGGTGCTCACGTGCACTTTCCATACTGATCACAGGTACCTGACTGAAGGATTTAAACGCATGAATGACGGAGTCTCGATCGTCTTCTTCATCAGATATACCCGAAGAGAACGATCGCACTCCAATGATGTCTGCTAAGCGACTTATGACGGGAACTGCTTCACGAACATGCTCGGGCTTATTTCCATCCATAATGGCACTAGGTTCAGTTTCTAGATTCCAAGAGCCCGATCCAACCTCAAGTGCTATGGCGTGGCCTCCGTGGCGTAACATGGCTGTCTCAAAACTAAGCCTTGTACGCAATGAGGGATTAAAAAAGACCATGGCCAAAATCTTATTAAGAAAAATCTGATCCGGCGGATGTATTTTCCCAAGCTTGGCTTGCTGAAGAATCGATTGAATCTCCTCTAAGGCAAGGTCCTGTAGATGAGTGAAATGCCTCATTGCTGATCTCCGAATATTCTTATTTCGTCTACGAGTAGTTCTAACGAACTCTCTCGGACGTTCAAAGGGGGCATCAGGCGGAGAACGTTCGGGTCCGACGATCCACCGATCAATATACGTTTAGATAACAGATGAGCTTTGAGACGGGCAGCATGTGCAGATTTGAGACCCAACAGAAGCCCAATCCCTCTCAATTCTTCAACGGTGGTGTGTTTCAAGGCACTCGTTAAATAGGTGTGCATACGTCTTGCATGCTCCATGAGCCCCTCCGTCTCAATGATCTCGAGCGTTGCAATCAAGGCCGCGCACGCAATCGGACCTCCTCCAAACGTACTTCCTAGCATGTGAGGTTGGACCTGTTCAGCCACAGTTGTTGTCATCATGAGAGCGCCAATAGGTACTCCTGACGCAAGACCTTTGGCACTAGTGATGAAATCGGGTCGAACCCCAAAATAGTGACTTGCAAAGGGCTCGCCTAGTCGACCTACCCCTGTTTGTATTTCATCAAAGATTAAAAAGCACCCTGCGTCAGAGCATTTTTTTCGGAGTGCCAATAGCCACTCTGCAGATGCCGTGCGAATACCCGACATACTCTGGATGGGTTCAACAATCACACAGGCTAAATGTGAAAAATCTATAGAGGCTAAGCCTTGAATATCATTAAAGGGTAATTGATGGTGCTCAGGAAAAATAGATTCAAAGGCTTGAGTGATCTTGGGATCATCCGTGACTGTCAATGCTAAAAAAGTGCGTCCATGCCAACCACCTTGAAAACTTCCAAAGGCTTTTCGTCCTGTGAGTTGGAAGGCAAGTTTAAGTGCGTTTTCGTTAGCTTCCGCTCCCGAGTTACAAAAAAAGACAGTATCCATTTTGGAAAAAGATGCGAGTCGCTCCGAAGCCTTTCGACGTATGGTTAATTCCCCTGCGGTCGAGTAAAAAATTAATTGCTTAGATTGATTGTGAATTGCTTCGACAATCTTGGGATGACTATGGCCGGTGGAGCATACACAGTGACCTCCATAAAGATCGATCCAGGGCTGGCCTTGATCATCAAAGATGGTGTCGCCTTCCCCTCGGGTCATGACGAGGGGATAGGGAGTATAGGTGGGGAAGAGAGTAGGGATCATCGGCCTTGCATAAAAATGCATAATATTGCATAATTCTGAATAGTCTTAAAGTATACGCAAATCCTCCCCGTTCCTCCAAGTTTTTTTTGGGTCCCATCCGATGACTCCTGATCAAAAGATTCTCAGTATCATTTCTGGCCAAGATGTGACCAGTCAGAGCCAGCTGGAGAGATTATTGGCTGACCGGGGAGTCCATCTAACCCAGTCGACGCTATCCCGACGTCTTAAAGTGTTATCCATTGAAAAGCAGCAGGGAGCTTATCGGGTGGTGAACCCTACAGGCGAGAGTCTCCCTGCTGCTTCCATCATCTCCGCACCCCCTAATCTTGTCATATTAAGGACCTCGGCTGGATTTGCCCCTGCGCTCGCTTACGTTGTCGATCAGCAAGTCTCAAAAGATCTGATTGCAGGAACAGTCGCAGGCGAAGACACCGTCATGATTGCTATTGCAAATCCTCAAAAGTTTCAACATGCAGTCAAAGAAATCAAAGCACTCCTCAAACTGAAGAACTGATACTCTGACGTGAGACTCATATGACTTCAAAGCGTATCAAAATCGTTTGGGCGAGCCTAGGGGGCTTACTCTCCCTATTAGTAGGTATCGGAATCTCAGTCTCCAAAGATGGAACTGCGTTGTCGATTCTTTCGAATACAGTTCCACTAGGTCCCGAGGGTGTAAATGCCCTTGTTTTTACTTTTATGATGGGATTTATAAAATGGGCCAATCCCTTATTATGTTTTCTTGTGGGCATTCCCCTCATGAGTGATAACATTCAAGCCCATAAGGTTGCTCAGCGATATGTAGGTTTTTTTAAAGGCCTATGGGATGGTCTCAAGGAGGGACTCTTCTATACGCAGTGGCTTCTTCTCCCTCTTTTTGTATTTGCCCTTCGTTTTTTCCCCTCCAATGATGTCTATGAATTACTTATCACTAATGGCGTCACCTGTCTCATTGGGATTCAGTACTTACTTTGGTACATTCTTCTGGTTAGATTAGTCAGGCATCCGGGGCTTTCTTTCTTTTTAGTTCTTTTGCTAGCTGAATTATCCCTACGAGGAGGATTTTTAGTAGATTTTGGTGAACAAATGGGTCTTAAAACCGATACTGTTCACTATTTATCCCTAGGCCTACCCGCACTCCCCATTCTCTTTGTGTCCCTCGATGCTTTTAACACAACGACATCCTTGATTGCCTTAGGTATTCCCTTGGGGCTTGCACTCTTGGCTTTATTGATCCCTGAATAAATTAACGGATCACATTGCTTGCATTAAATAATGGAACATAGACCGCTAGAAGTAGTCCTAGTACAACTATGCCCATGAACACAATTAATACGGGCCCGATGAGATTGGTAAAAGCGACCGTCGCTTTTTCAATCTCTTGGTCAAAAAAATCCGCAACATGATCTAGCATCTCGGGTAAGGATGAACTACTTTCACCTACGCGAATCATTTCTGCAGCTAAAGGGTCCACGACCTCGCTCGACACGATGGATTGATGCAAGGGGGCTCCCGATCGAACCTCTTCAGTGATTAAGGCAAGGCGTTCTTGGAGTTTAGGACTAGGACATGTTTGGGCGACGATGGAAAGTGATTGAACAACGGGTAACCCACCCGATAATAAAACACCTAGGGTTCTACAGAAGACAGAGGAATGATACATGCGATACAAGTTCCCTAGTTTAGGAATACGCAGGAGCCATTTTTCTCCCTGAGCCTGGCCGTTGGGACTCATCCAAAGCCACCGAATAAGTCCGACGAATGCGAGAAGGAGGATAATCTGAAGGGAAAAAGTGGATTCTAAAAAACTGGCAACCGAAAGGAGGGCTTGAGTCATCCAGGGTAGTTCAATATCACCGCCCGAATAAAAATCAGCAAACCGAGGCAGAACCACATTAAGGATCACCCCAATAGCCAAAAAGAGTACGACGACCAGAAAGGCGGGATAAAAGAGGGCTTCCAGGATTTTACGCTTACTACTTTGAGCAAATTTTTGAAAGCGAAGCCAGCGTTCTAATACTCCAGTCAGGGAGCCGCTTTTTTCTCCTGCCACCACATTGCTTTGATAGACCCCTGGATATCCTCCTTGATATGCAATGGCTTCTGAAAAAGAGGACCCCTCTTTGATGCGCTGGATGACATTACCTAGAGAGTCTCGAAGAATAGGATCTCGGCCATGATCTTTGAGGAGCTCGAGGGACTGGAGAAGGGGTATTCCTGCCTTGAGTAGGGCTAGCAGTTCTTGATTGAAGAGAATGAGGGATTCCATTTTGATATCTTGCGATCGTCGGTCGCCCCCCTCTCGTTCAACATGAAGCACAAAAAAACCTTCGTTCTGAACTTGGACCTCAACATCCTTCAAGGTCGAAGCTTCTACAACACGCTGGAGGATGGCTCCGGTTCGTGTGGCATATTTGACCTTAAATTTCATAGAGTTTACAAGTCTGAGAAGGTCGAGATTTAGGCGTAGAAACCCCGGTCATGCATGGCTTCTGACACGCGATCGAGAGCTAAAATATAGGCTGCAATACGCGGATTAGTTTTATATTTTTCTTGGGTCATTGTCACGCTTTCAAAGGCATGAACCATGTATTCTGTTAGACGCTCATTCACTTCGCGTTCCCGCCAGTAATAGCCTTGACGATTCTGGACCCATTCAAAGTAGCTAACCGTCACGCCACCAGAATTAGCAAGAATATCAGGAACAACCAGAATATTTTTATCTTGTAAGATCGCATCTGCTGCCGGTGTCGTGGGTCCATTGGCACCCTCAACAATAACCTTAGCCTTGATCTTGGCTGCATTTGTTTCTGTAATTTGATTTTCAATCTGTCTCTTATACACATCTCCGAGCCCACGAGACGTAGAGGAAT
>CAWULW010000023.1:0-7835 GCA_963923615.1 uncultured Holophagaceae bacterium | reverse complement strand
CACGCTAAAAAAGCCACCTTTGCTGTTTTCCAAGGACAAACAGCCCCCACAGGTTCGCGAAATGCGTATCTAGGGACGTTTGCCAACAATCGTTTGTACAGCCAGCATCCGACATCTGCGAGTAACGCGACCGGAGGAACAGCGACGATTTCCTTTCTAGGGCAAACGTTTGACTACACGGTTGCTGCTTCGGGTATGGTGCCCGGAGAAGATGTCCTTCGCTCGATAACGACATCGCGACCGATCCAAAGTTCAGAATATCTTGCCCGCCGCATCCTTAGTCATTTTGTATGTCCGAACCCCACGAACTCCGATGTTCAAGATTTTGCTCGGATTATTCGTGATGCCAATTTTCATATGGGCAACTCTATGAAAATCTTATTCAAGTCCCAATATTTTTTCGATGCGACACAGCGGTATTCGCTGATTAGTTCGCCTATCGTTTGGTTAGTGACGGCATGTCGAATGCTCGGGTACTCTCTTGCTGATGCGGACGCACTGTCAACGAAAGGATTTCCGGCTTGGCGGCTTTTAGTTGGTGCTGGGGAATACGATTCTTCAACTTTTGAAAATCTCGGGCTGGGCCTTCTCGATCCCCTAGGCCCCAATGGTTGGGGCGAGCATGATTTTTGGAATAACTCGAATATGATGCGATACAGAAGTTATTGTGCCTCTGCAGTGGCACTCAAAGAATCTTACCGATACTTTATCAGCCCTGGTTCCGGAGCTCCTGCTCAATCTATCACGGTGACTCTGGTGCCCAATGAAGTTACGAAGTGGTTTCCGACGACACCCAACACGGCGCTCGATGTGTTTAATCGGCTTGCGGCGCTTCTACCGATCGCGCCTATGCCCAACAGCCTAAGAGATGCATGGCTCACTTCGTTGTTCGGGGGCACTTCGACATCTATTACGATCTCTACTCATGAAAGTAAAATCCGTGAGCTTGCGTTTATTATGCTGAGCACCCCCGCCGGCCAACTCCACTAGGATCTCTTATGAATTCACATTTAACACGACGTACCTTTTTGGAGAGTTCTCTCGCTGCGAGCGCTTCTTTGGCAGGGCTTACCGCCTGTAGCGGTGGAGGGGCTGCCAATGGTGGGAGTGCCACGACACCCTCCGGTGGAGGAGGGGGCACTTCGAGCAGTTTCACGAATCCCATATTAGTCGTAATTAATATTGACGGAGGATGGGATTGGCTCAATGTGGTACCCCCCGATAGTGGGACCAATTTGACTGCGTATCAATTTCGACGACCCACGCTTAAAATTACACCCGCCACTAGCCTCGGAGGAGGTGTCGGTTTAAATGGAGATTTTGTGGGGATGGATTCCTTACACGCTCGAGGAAAAGTTGCCTGGCTAATGGGGTTAGGTATGCCGAGCCCCAATCTTTCTCATTTCACAGCCGGAGATTTGTGGGCGCAGGGAGGCACCTCGGGATCGAATCCTGTAACACTGAACGGGTCAGGTTGGCTAGGCCGGTTTGCAGATCAGGCCTTCGACGTGAATAACGCCATTCAGGGAATTACTACGGTTAGTTCTGTCCATCGGATGCTGACCGGTACCTCTCGTTCATTCATCCCCATCACAAGCGTGGCGGGGTTTCGATATCCCGGAAGTTTGAGAAATACTACCCTGCAAAGTCCCTACTCTAACGACACTACGCTCCTACAATCTGCCTACAATTTAGCTGCGAGTTCAACGAGTTCGGATAATGCCTCGAGGGGGGCGTACGCACTCGTCGCCCAATCACAAAAATCGTTTTATGATGCGACACAATCTCTTGTAAATTTGACCGCACGTACACCTAGCATTCCTTACCCTGGCGATAGCAATTATGTAAATTCTAACGGTGCTACTCTTTCCGGCACGCTCAGTAGTCAATTGAAACTTGTTGCATCGATGATCGCAGCTAATCTGCCCATACAGGTCTATTACTGCCGCCTTGGGGGGTGGGATACCCACAGTAATCAACTCAGCACTATGAAGAATTTATTATCGACCCTGGGTGGTTCAATGAAATCTTTTTATGAGGACCTAGGCTCCATCACCACTCCGACGGGGTTGGCTCAAGATCGCGTATTGATGATGACTTGGAGTGAATTTGGTCGTCGGGTTCCCGAAAATAGTGGTGGAACGGATCACGGTACCAATTCATTATCCTTATGCATCGGCAATCGGATCCAAGGGGGGCTCTACGGGGTATATCCCAACCTATCCGGCCTCGATAGCAACGGGAACATGATCTATAGTTCGGCTAGTGACTTTAGAAGTATGTACGCCACTATTTTAGATCGATGGTTGGGACAAGCCACTACGACGACTAACACGCTCTTGGGAAGCAACTACGCCCGTATGACTTTTCTCTAAAGATTTGGTAGGTCGATGTAGATTACTGGGAAATTAGCGAGAAATCTCTTAGAACGTTTATTCTGAAAGATATGCATCTCGACATGTTTGATGATTGCCGAATGGATAGTCGGCGTGCTCTCTGGCTTTCTCGGGCTAGGACCCTAGTGCTCTCTGATTTTTTCTTTGGGTTGGGCGCTGCTCGACGGCGATCTTTAGAAGGTTTTCCGATCGCTGCGCACTTAGATCCTTGGGAGCGTCTCATTAGTCTCTTGTCGGACTACCAACCCGAACAAATTGTTATCTTGGGAAACATTAAACCCAATCAAGGTCATCTGGTGGGAGATGAAGCTACAGAACTCAATGCCATTATTACGAAGTTGACGGGTAAATCTCGACCGGTCATTCAGGTGGTAGGGCAATCTGATCGAAGCGAAGGACCGGCGGTCAGCAATCCCATGTTCAAGATTGTTGATCAATTACAAATTGAAAATTATCACTTCATGCACCGACGCCGCATCTTTGTGTATCCCCGCCTAGATAACCGCGAGATTTGGATTAACGGGGGTGTACACCCCGTATTTGCGTTGCCGGTTTCGTCGCCCAGCGGTGGAGAAGATTGGATGCGTGTCTCTGGCTTTCTCTTCACCGGGTATGCAGTCGTGATGCCGCCTTTTATGCCCTATGCTCAGGGGCACGAAGTTTTTCTTCCCGATCGTCTACCCAAACAGGCGAAGGGTTATAAATTACTCGCAGATCGTATTTCGCCGATTGAACTATCCCAACTCCCCCTTCCGCCCGAACACCTTCGTCACATAGCCCGCTTTTCAAAAAAAGATTAGCCAATCAAGATTATGGTTGGACCTAGTGATGTTGAATAATCCCATTATGGGAGCATGGGAGACTTCACCCGACGCCCATCATCGAGCGTAAGATCCCAAGACAAGCGGTCGCCTACTTTCAAGTTGTAGCGCGCAATCGTACCAGCGGAAAATTCAATAAAATGGCGGGCGATAAATTGTTCCCCATAGGTGGGGCAATCCTCTCCCCGGGTCGGTGGGCAAGGTGGGATTCGGGCCATCAATCCCACAATGCGACCGTCGCGATCTACCCAAGCCACATCAAGACTGATGAGACAATTCTTCATCCAAATTGGTCGCGGTTGATCGTTGTCATAAAGAAAGATCATGCATCGGTTTTCAGCCAAGGATTGACGATACATGAGCCCCCGGGCTTGTTCCTGAGTCGTAAGAGCGACCTCTGCTAAAAATTTTTTATTTTTCACGACCACGACTCCGCCTCCTGCCCACAACGTTAGTGTCATTACCGTCATAACGATGAAGGGTCGAGCCCATAGAAGGAGGCGCATGGTGAACATAGTTTATCCACTCATCAGGGGATCTCTACCATTCGGTGGTGTGTATATACCGGAGTGGATCAACAATTAAGTTCGGAGACAAAGAAAGTTTCATGTTCGTGGGACACTGAATATTTGATTTCTAATCTGTAGGACCTAGCAACGTGACGCTGTCGATCCAAAAGAGGGTTCTTACCCTACTCCTGAGCGCTGGATGCTGGAGCTCTTTAGTGGCTCAGGTATCAGGTTTGCCTACACATCGAGCCTCTCGGGTCCAAAGCCCCATTGTGCTTGATGGGCGACTCGATGAACCCGATTGGCAGAAGGCTTACATCACGGAAGGATTTCGTCAAACCTTCCCTGAATACGGAGCCCCTGCGCGCGGCTTGACCCGCGTACGCATCCTCTTTGATGACAATAGTCTTTACGTTGGCGCACGCATGCTCAAGAGTTCACGGGATCAAAAAATTATGGCCCGGCTAAACCGACGAGATCAGCGGAGTGAAGGGACGGATAGTTTTTTTATTGGTCTTGATCCTATTTTGTCACGACGTTCAGCATATGTATTTGGGGTGACTGCCGCTGGTGTTCAATTTGATTTTATTGCTAACGATAGCCAAGAGTATCGAGGTGTCGATTATTCTTGGGATGCCGTTTGGGAAAGCGTGGTGTCCATCGATGACGAAGGGTGGACGGTTGAGATGAGGCTCCCACTATCGATTATGAAAATTCCTGTGGGGAGCCTAAAGCCTTGGGGGTTCAACCCCTGCCGAGCGGACAATGGAGCCGCCAAAGAAGAGAGCAAGTGGTATGTCCAGCCTCGCAATGTATCTAGTGGTATTGCCAACTACCCCTTACTCACGGGTCTAGAGGGGCTCGCTATTCAACCGAAACGGGAACTCATTCCTTTCGTTACTTTCAAAAGAGACTTGTCCCATGCTTCGCCTGATCAGGCTTTGAGCACATCCCTGAATTATGGTATCGATGCACGAATTACACTTCCCAACAATGGACAACTCGACCTGGCGGTTCAGCCTGATTTTGGTCAAGTTGAAGTAGATCAAACTATATTTAACCTTTCAGCCCAGGAGATATCTCTTCCCGAAAAAAGACCTTTTTTTCTTGAGGGTTCTGATATTTTCCAGGTGGGTGGACCCCCTTATTTTTATAGCCGACGGATCGGCCAACCAGTGGGCAAGCCTGATCTTGAACCTGGAGAGCGATTATTAAACTGGGATAGCACCGCGTTGATTACCGGAGCTGCTAAGTACACCTCCAAGGGTGAAAATGGTCTCAACATAGGGGTTCTGGGCGCTAACACTAAGACCGCTGAAGCCTCTATTCAGTCCCCAAGTGGTTCGGTGCGTAAGGTTATTCTCTTACCCTCAACCAATTATGGCGTTCTGCGTGTCTCGCAGGCTCTCGATGATCGAGGTAGTTTTATCGGCGGCTTTGCTTCATGGGTCAACCGCTCCGGATCCACCAACCCGGATGCGTTGATCGCTTCGATCGATGGCATCTGGAGAACTCCTCAGCGCGATGAAAGTTTTGAGGGAACGTTATCTAATTCGCGCGTCGGCACTCCAGGAGATATGACGAGTGACTGGCGTGCTCGCATGAGTTGGCTTAAGCGTTGGTCTAATGGAACCTTTCTATCGATCAATCCGGTGTATGTGGGACCTCATTTCCAACTCAATGATTTGGGTTATCAGTCTCGGACAGACGAAAAGAGGTTGTCGGTTTACGGGGGTAGAAATTGGGATAAGCCCGTCCTGACTGCTCAGAACTTCAGTATTGATTTTCGTTGGAACTATGCCTACGACGGAGCCAATCATTTAATCCAAAATAACTTGGTTGCTACGACTCGCTTCAATACCACTGATCTATATCGATTTAAACTAGAGGGTTTTTTCTTAGGTGCACGAGAAGATGATTATGAGTTGAGAACCTTCACGGATGAACGAAAAAAATATCTACCTCGAGGATCCACTGCAGGGTATCAATTTGAATTGGGAAGTCCCCAATATGGTTTATGGAAGTGGGAATTTGCATTTGCTGAAATTACCGGTGCAGAAGCAAAAAAAGGGTTCAAAATCGAAAATGATTTTCAACTCACTGATCATTGGAAGATTGAAGTCACACAAGATCTCACGAAAGCCAAGGGGGATTATTGGTTTGAAACACAGTCGATGACACCAATCGGCTTTATGACAGGGATGTCCAACAGTACCCCTATTGTGGGTTACCGAGATTTGACTCAGTTTCTACATTTACTTAAGGCGACTTATGTTGCAAACCCGAGACTAACATTTCAATTGAGCACGGAATGGCTTGGTGTAAATTATGCCTACACCAATTTCAGATCCTATGTTCGAGATGGTGTCTATTCACCTGCCCCCACAACCGAACGAGCTCCTAGCGCGAGTTTCCGATCGTGGGTTGTAAATATGATCGCACGATGGGAATATGCGCCTGGATCAACGCTTTTTGTAGTGTATGGAAAGAACGCTTTGAACAGCGATCTGATAAGTCTTCAAGGCGGATTACGACCCATCAGTGATCTAACGATGCTGCAACATGTCCCATCCGATGACATGATTCAAATCAAAATTTCTCATTTATTCCGATAGTTTCATCCCACATCCGTAGAGAGCAGGGCCTCAAGGCTAGCCGGGAAAGTCGTTTCGACAAGGGCTCGTACGGCATGCGCATACTGTTGGATCTCCCATTGCGCATGGCCTTCTGAGCGAAGGCGGATGAAGTGAGCGACCGCTTGTAAAGAGGTGGTCCAATAAACTTCGGAATAGAGTCCCAGCGGTAAGATACACCTCGCCTGCTCCCGACATACCCCCAAGGACAACAGGTTTTTGTACTCGGCGACGGCATGCTTACAGGCAGTCTCATAGGCAAGTCGTGCGCTTTCCCGATGGTTGGCTTCGATCTCGCCCTCGCTGCCTTGTTTATTATCTTTTGATTGTTGGCGGAACGACGTGGGGATAAAAAATTCGTCGTCAGGAAATTCTACGTATCTCCCGCTAATCTCATTCCAAGAGCAGCCGACTTGATGTTTCATCCACTGGCGAAAAACAAAAATCGGTGCCTTCACATGAAACTGTACATAGGCATGACGAAAAGGAGAGGTATGTTCATGTTGCGCGAGATATTGAATTAACTTTTTATCTTTATCTTCAAAATGGTCTTTCCGCTTGCCAAATGAAACTCGGGCGGCGTTGACGACGGATAGATCGCTTCCCATCATGTCGACTAGACGCACAAACCCCCGGTCTAGTACCTTAATTGTGGCGTCTTGAGGCATGGCTTCCTCCGATCTTTAAGGTTGCCTGAGAGCCTGAGACAATGGAAGAGGGTCGTCGAACTTCTATAGGAGAACCGATGAAATTTTTTATCGATACAGCTAACATTGATGAGATTAAACGCATCAACGCCTTGGGGATTCTCGATGGGGTCACGACGAACCCCTCTTTGATCGCCAAAGAAAGTGGCCGATCCTTTGAATCCATCATTGAGGAAATATGCTCGATTGTGGACGGCCCGATTAGTGCTGAAGTTATTAGTTTGGAAGCTGTAGGGATGCTTGCCGAAGGCAAAAAGTTAGCTAAGATTCACAACAACGTAGTCGTCAAAGTCCCCCTGACTTTTGAGGGACTCAAAGCGGCTAAGGCCTTCAAAGCAGAAGGAATCAAGACGAATGTCACATTATGTTTCAGTGCTACGCAAGCCCTTATGGCCGCTAAAGCGGGAGCCACTTATGTGTCCCCTTTTGTGGGTCGGTTGGATGACATCAATCTCGATGGCATGGAACTCATAAGACAAATTGTGGAGATTTACGGTAATTACGGCCTTGAAACCTACGTCCTTGCGGCGTCTATTCGCGGTCCCATCCATGTGACTGAAGCCGCCTTGGCTGGGGCACACGTTGCCACTATCCCTACAAAAGTCTTTGAACAGATGTTGCATCATCCTCTCACCGAAAAGGGTATTGAGGGCTTTTTGCACGACTGGAAGAAATCTGGTCGCTAATATGAAGTGCTTCTCGAGGAGACACGAATGGATTTAAAACTGTCTCTTATACACATCTGACGCTGCCGACGAAGGCTTAGGTG
>CAWULW010000022.1:0-7900 GCA_963923615.1 uncultured Holophagaceae bacterium | reverse complement strand
TCCAGTGAATCATGTCAGCCGGTTTGTGAAATCTCCATTTCCAATCCTGGATATCGGATAGATATTCTTTCATCCAAAAGCGATCAGAGGCTCCCAGGGCCATATCTGATGGGTTATTTCCGAGCGGCTGAATCACTGTTTCGATAGATTTCTGAATGCCGGCTACACGTCCATAAGATAGATGAGCAGCTATCCATCCTATGAATTCTTGGTCTCGAGGGTTTTTGAAGTTTCGTACAAAGCGAATTGGATCTCTAGTGATTTCTCTACTCTTGAGTGCTTTCTTTTCTAGGAGCATAAGGGAGACAGCAGGATTCTTCATCTATAGACCTTACTTTCCTTTTAGGACCTTGTGTCACGATGATTTATTTATCCCCAACCTAAAAAAACAGCGGTTCGATAGGTAATAAAGGAAGCAAGGTATGCCAAGGCAAATAAATACCCTCCGGCGATTAGGGGTGCTTTCCAGCCCCCCGTTTCCCTTTTAATAGCTACAAGGGTCGACATGCATTGAGGAGCAAACACGTACCAAGCAAGTAATGACAATGCGGTTGCTAGACTCCATTGGGATGACAAAATAGGCGTGAGCAAGGTGGCAGTATTATCTCCAGAAAGCGCATACACAGTACCCAAGGCACTTACAGCCACTTCTCTTGCGGCGAGTCCGGGAACCAGTGCGATGCTAATTTGCCAATTGAATCCTATCGGATGAAAAACGTATTGTAGACCCCGACCTAGCCAACCTGCATAGCTATATTCAATGGCGGACCCTGCAGCTCCTTCGGGTGCTGATGGGTAACTCGCAAGGAACCATAAAAGAATAGTGAGAAGAAGGATGATGCCCCCCACACGATTAATAAAAATCTTTATTCGCTGCCAAAGACCAAGCCCAATGCTCAGCAACGTTGGGCGGTGATAAGTGGGTAATTCCATCATCAAGGGTCGAGTCTGACGGCCGGTTGTCGTGAGAACCTTCATGGCCAATGCAACTAGCATGGCACCGATGATTCCTGTGAGGTAAAGGCCAAAAAGCACCAGCCCCTGAAGTTCAAAACCCCACACAGAACGCTGGGGGATGAATGCACCAATTAATAAAGCATAGACAGGCAAGCGCGCTGAACATGTCATAAGTGGGATGATCAAAATAGTGATTAAGCGATCCCGTTCATTGGCAATGGTTCGAGTGGACATAATGCCTGGAACCGCACAAGCAAAACTGGAGAGAAGCGGAATGAAGGAACGACCCGAGAGACCCACTGACCCCATCAGGCGATCCATCAAAAAAGCTGCTCGGGGCAAATAGCCGGATTCCTCCATGAAGAGTATAAAAAAGAATAAGATTAAAATTTGCGGTAAAAACATAACTACGCCACCGAGTCCGGCAATAAGTCCATCTGTTAGAAGGCTGCGCCACCAAGAGGCTGGCAACGTAGAATTTAGATATGTTGTCAATCCACTAGTAGCTGATTCAATGAGATCCATCGGTAAGGCAGCCCAACTAAACACGGCTTGGAAAATAAAAAAAAGGACCCCAGCCAAAATTATCGGACCCAATAGTGGATGTAAAAGTAAACGATCCAAGCGATCGGTCAAATGATCCGGAATTAAATGGTCGAGATTCAAGCGGTGCAAAATTTGTTTGACGGCTACATGGTCCATTTCGACCTGTTTGTTTGACCCAGTTTGGTTTGCACTAGAAGCAGGAATACTTGCTAGACTCTCCCAAGACTGCTGAGCCAGACAGGTACGAAGTGGCCCATCGCCTCCGGCTTTGATTGCAACGGTCTGAACTACCGTTAAGCCCAGTTCTTGAGATAAAGCATCCACGCTAATATTCAGACCCCGCTGAGTGGCCAGATCCGACATGTTTAGAGCCACGATACAAGGAATCCCCATCCGCTTGATGGTTAAAACTAATCTAAGCCCACGCCTTAGATTAGTGGCGTCCACGACGCAGACTACAAGATCAGGTTTTTTTTCGCCCCAAACACGACCTTGAATGATATCGCATGTGATCCGCTCATCTTGCGATCTTGGGCGCAAACTGTAAATACCAGGCAAATCGATAATTCGAAGGCTTTTGTTCCCGGCAAGACGCACCACCCCTTCTTTTCGTTCCACTGTGACGCCTGCGTAGTTAGCTACTTTTTGTTGTCCTCCGGTTAAAAGATTGAATAGGGCAGTTTTTCCGCAATTGGGATTTCCCACTAAGGCGACGAGTGTGTCCGTCGATGAAGCCCCTGGAGTGCTAGACACTGGAATAATCCGGTTCGACTTCAACACAACGCGCTTCGACTCGCCGCAGGGCAAAAGTGGAATGACCTACACGGACGACCATAGGATCATCACCCGGAAAAGCACGAACTAAAACCGAGACTAGTTCCCCTTCCAGGAATCCTATCTCCTCTAAATGAACCCCTTTTTCATGGTCGAAAGGATCTTCATGGACGGATTTAACTCGCCACATGGTACCCAAAGGGACTGTTTCGAGATTCATAACGTCCTTAAGCTACAACGAATTCAGTATAATTGAGAATCAGTCTCAATATCAATATCCATCACCAAGCAACCAAAGGTTCCTTGATTAAGATAAGGCTCTGTTCACTTTGAGACTAAGAACGTATTGTCAGCTGATTAAACAGTACTTAACGAGGCATGATTGCTCGTTATTTGTTGATTGGAATGGATAGTGAACCTTTTCCAAAAAAAACCGGGGTAAATACTCCGTCAAATTTCGAGGCCATTTGTTGATGACATTGATTGCAACTTGAAGGCGTTGAACTTCCTGCTCTCCAAACTAACTTTCCATCCTTGTCGAAGGTTGACCACTGCCATCCATTTGTTTTGAATTGCCCGCTGTAGCTAATCACCTCACCAGTGGGCCCCGAAGTTCTTTTGATGAATTCACTGCCTTCGGGCCAGGGATCAAAATTGTTTTCTTGAAGTGCAGAAAATGCGATGGAGTTCATGAATGTTTCTTGATAGGTCCCTTTATGAGGACCAGCGAAACTTAATGCAGGAGGAAGGGCAGATACCCAAAGCGGCTCCTTTAGTTCCTTGGGGCTAATCGATTCCACCGGTGTTTTGCTTATTTGTGATTTTGGCCGACAGGAGGGAGTACTCATTGCGGTCAGGAGAAGGACGATCAAACATAACGATCCATTAGGATGACTCTTTTTCATTTTTATATCCCTAACCTTCAAGATTAATCCTACTCAAACAGGCTTTTTGATGATATTTTAAATTTTTGTGTATTTTCTTGGAGCCCCTGTTTCATGACCATTAATCAATTAGCCAATTTAGCTAAACTCCTCGAGGATGCATCTAAACCCAACTCTCAAGTTCGTGAGATTAAACAATCACCTAAGACGCTTAAAACCGATCCTAAAGGAGTTGCAAAATCCTTAACTGTTCTTGATGCACCCAAGCAGGAGCCTGTAAAAGAAGAAAAGAAGCCTAATAAATATATGAAACGTATGGCTTCTCAAGCAAATAACTCTCAAGTTACTAAGCCCTCCCTCGCCTCTGGCCAGAGCGTGCAGATTCCCAAGATCGCAAAATTAGTCCCCGTTGCGGTAGGTTCATCACTTATCGAGGCGTTAGCCAAAGGTGCCGTTAAAAATGACACCTCAAAGGAAGAAGGATCAAAAGAACCCTGGCAATCCAAATTTCAGCCCAAGCAGTACTAATATTGATCGACTAAGCTATCGGATGACCGAACTGTCGAAATATCTTTTGCCAATCCACGTGGTGTCACAACTCTTAAATAGTCCTTGGGATCTGAGTTGACCGAGTGTTTCAAGACTAAAGTCAGCGATCAATGAAGCGGGTTGCAAACTCTTGTTTTCAACTAACAGAGGAATTTCACTCTTAAGGCTTACGCGATAGTTATGTTGATCATTGGTCCAAAGGATAGATTCTGTTGGATTAATTTTCTGCATGGATAGGCGGGTCGTAATTGCTTCAAGCCTTTTCATTAGTCCATCGATGGCACAACCACTCGCTTGCTGCGCCATCGACTCTTCGGCAATCACAATAACTTGTTTAAAGAGGATCGCATAGGCGGGAGAGTAATGCTGGCCCTTATGTATCCAATCGGATAAAAGGGTACTTAGAGATAATCCTAAGGATTCACTTTGAGAATCGGATAACGGTGAACTGAGTCCTACGACCCACAATTTTGATGAATTTGGCAAGGATTCTAACGAGCGAAGTGTCATTACTTTATAGTAACTCTGGGAGGTATTTTGGCGCTCGAATTCAGGAGGCTAAGGTCGTTAATTCCCATTTATGAACTTCTTGGATAATCGTACGGCAGAGGTCCGTATGAAGTTGATGTCCTGCGCCTACAGCAATGATTTTCCCCTCGAGAGGAGAACCCAGCAGAGCTAAATCGCCAACTAGATCAAGTACCTTGTGACGAACGGGTTCATCGGGATATCTTAGAAAATCGTTGAGGTAACCATCCGTTGAAAAGACAATGGCATTATCTAAATTACCTCCTCTTGCTAAACCAAGTTGTTTCATAGACTTGATTTCACTTTCTAAACAGAAAGTACGGGCAGAACTAATCTCAGAAAGGTATGATTCTGAATTTAAGACTAGGCGATGGTGCTGGGTTCCAATGACTGATTTATGGAAATCGATAGTGTAGTCAATAATCAAGCCCGACGAAGGCTCAACACGAATAGATCTGTCCCCCTGAACTATGGAGATGGGGTCTTTGATTCGGATAGTTTTTTGTGACACCTCGAGATTGGATATGCCTGCTTCTAAGATGGCGGTAACCCACGGCTTGGAACTCCCATCTAAAATAGGAAGTTCTTGAATAGTAGCGGGCATCTCTAAGACGATATCGAGATTAAAAATCGACAATCCCACAAGGGCGGACAGCAAATGTTCTACAGTTTGAATTTCGATGCCATCTTTGTAAAGAGTCGTGGCATAGGAAGTTGACTTTAAGCAAGAAATATCAACAGGGACAATAGTGGAACTTGCTGAGTGAATAAACCTTAAGCCAGTAGCCGCGTTGGCTGGCTTCAGCATAATTGAGCATTGCTCATCGGAGTGCACACCTCTCCCTTCGACTCGGATCAATCGACTGATGGTTCGACCCTTGCTCAATGAGGAATTTTGCATACTCTTAAAATACTAAGAGTTAAACCATACTTTTTTATGTGAAGAAATTTGGTCACGGGGAAAAGATGGGAACTTTGAGGATCGGCCACTACACACTGTAGGAACGCTACCCCATTTTTATAATAGATCACTAGGCTGGGTAATCTTTCGGTTGCTAGACGGAGACGCCATAATTCGTACAGGTATCCCAGCCATTTCAGCAGCCAGGGAATCATCGCTGATATCGACCTTATGGGCTTTAGCAAAATCGAAGGCTTGTGCCCAAACTAATCGACTTGCGATTTGAGGAGTTTGGGCCCGATAAAGGGTTGTTCGATCCTCGGTTCGTGTTACCAACATTTCCGAATCAACGCGTTTGACTGTATCGTAGATCGGCTCAGCAAGAATCATGACCTCATTTGGTTTGATTTGTTCAAGTGCTCTTTTAATCTCAGCTGCGGGAGGGAAGGGTCTTACCCCATCGTGAATAAGAACCATGGGGTTGTCACCTAATGGAATTTCGTTAAGACACTTGGAAACAGAGTCAAAGCGAGTCGATCCGCCTTCCGTAACCATTAAAGGGATAGGAAAAGACCAGGACTTAACTAGAGGAATATACTCAGATGGTACTGCCACAATAATAGCCTCTAGATCCGGCATCTCATCAGTGAGAAAAGCAAGAATCGTAGATTGTAGAATCGACATTCCTTTCCAATGCATAAATTGCTTGGGGACCGAACTCTGCATTCTGATCCCCCGTCCTGCGGCTGGAATAACTAGATAGTTCTTTTTGCTCAAAGTTTGATACCCCTAAGGTATTTAAGTATGGAAGAGAATTGATCCATTAACTATCGCTTCCTAGTTACATAGGGGTTGATGCCACGAGTCCGAAACATTCTTTTGAGATCTTTAGCCAAGGATTCTGCAGATTCTCGGTCCCGAAAAAGGCCTATTCGCAGGCGATATACAAGCTTTAAGTTACGGTCGATATATTCTTCGATATATGAACCCTTGTAGGACTTATCAAGCGATTGTTGGAGAGCCTCGAGATCCTTTTTGTTCTCGGTAGCTATGAGTTGAACGGTAAAAGGATTGTTGGCATCCAAAGTGGACATGGGTTGAGGCCGGCCAGAGGTATCACTAGAGACAATTCGAACCCTAGCAGTCCCCTTGATTTTAATATCCAAAAGACTCGCAGCGCGTCTAGAAAGATCTATGATACGACCATCGACATAAGGCCCTCGATCATTTACACGTACGATGATCGATCGTCCATTATCCAAATTGGTTACCTTTAAAAGTGTTCCAAGAGGCAGAATTTTGTGAGCGCAAGTCATTTGATCAGGGTCATAAACTTCTCCGTTAGCCGTGAGAAGGCCTGCAAACCCATCCCCATCTCCGCCATACCAACTTGCAATACCCTCTTCCATATAAGGAGATGGTTTCCGCTCGCTATTCATTTGAAAGTGAGTGGTATTGATGGGTCCCAATGGCTTGGAACAGGCTAAAAAGTTTACGACCATCAGCGCAATAAATGTGTGCTTTATGCGGCTCATTGTAGATCTTTAAATTTCCGAACACCCCAACCATTGGTATAGGGTCGACGCATTAAATCAAGAGAATTCAATACCTCTAGAGCCTCGGAGTACGAACGAAAATCTCCTAGGCTGACTTGATAAGCGGAGGGTTGAGAAGGGCTGGGGGAATAGTAAAGCGAATAACGCTCAGCAAAATCACTTTTAATTTGGGTTAAGAGTGTTTCATCGGCTTGGATGCTGATAACAATGGTCCAGTGATCCTGCTCCTGAATTGGGGAGTTGACGTTCATCGGTACAAGGAGGGGCATTGTATTAAGTTTAGATTGATAACGTTGCCACCCCCAAACACCACCGGTGAACATTACAATTCCTAGCAGGATCGAAGCCAGAACCCTTGTATTCAACCTCCTTCGTGATGAAGGCGTGGGTATTTCTTGTTTAGAAAGGATAACTTCATCTGAGATTTGAATGTGACCAGCCATCTTTAAATAATCCAAAAGCCCCCACACTAATTCGGATTGACTCACAACCCCGATTAACTCGGAAGAAAGGATCCATTCATTAGAACTAAAGATAGATTTAAAGGGTTCTAAGGGGCCCACGAGAAGATGATTAAATTGGTGTTGGGTAACACGCAATTTTATTAGCCTAGATTCTGAAGCTTTGATCAGGCTACGTTGATGGATCATACAGGACAAAACAAGATGTTCAAGGTCAATATTAAGTCCCCAGTCTTCGGATGCGTGGTTTACCGGCTCGAACTTCCAGTCGGTTGATTCGTCCAATATCCAATTTGACAGAAGTTGTAGCACCCACTCCTGTTGCAAAGCTTGAAGCTTCACTTTGGGTAAGAAACCCAGATTCTTCAAAGTCTGACCCAGGGAGTCCTTGTGGGAAGATTTGCTTAACGCATAATCTAGTTGGGCTTGGGATAGAGCGTTTACCTTTTTTAAAAATGTTTCAAAAAATTCGATGTCTTTTGCCGCTTTTACAGAGACAATTTGACCCCGTTCAATAAAGATAAGTCTAGATGGAGAGGTTGACGAGAACCAGATTCCATGTCGATATCGTGGGTCTTTGCGAATTAGAGGATCGTAAAATCTCATTACCTAATTAACAACCCATTTTTCGGTTTTTAGTTTTCCTACACGAACTAAATATTGATCTCCTATGCTCAACTTAATTTTTAATTTAGGATCAGAAACCTTGGTCTCATTCAGACTAACTGCACCCTGTTCAATGAG
>CAWULW010000021.1:0-7914 GCA_963923615.1 uncultured Holophagaceae bacterium | reverse complement strand
AGATTTCTGAATCAAAGGAGGAGCCAGCCGCGTCATACGAGCCAACAATATCCCACTCACGCCCGCCCATTTTGAAACTTCGCCCCACAGCAAGCTCCGGAAACCTGAGTTGCATTTTGACCGGTACAGTGACTTCGGAGAGTCCGGGTTGAAACCAGCGTCCTGCGACCAATTGCACTTGGGGTCGCATAGTTCGACCGATGGGCTCCATTCCTCGGACGGTAATATTTGAGCCCGTTCCATCCGCCTTGTTGAATAACTTGATGACAATCACTTCGGCAGAAGCAATCGATTCGCTCTCCCGTTGGGCGACCAGGGGATTCGATTTGATAATGCGAACTTGATCACGCGTAATGGAGGAGTTGAGTTCAAATCGAGAGCTGGGACGCATGACTAGGGCTTGATTAGGTAAACCTGAGGTCACAAATGCTTGAGAAATGCCTTGGGCGAGGGACAACACCACAATAAAGATAGCTACAACTAAGGAAATGGCCGAGGCCGTCGTCAAGGTGGATGATTTTCTTTGCCAAAGAGAACGGAGATTGTAGACAAAGGGTACGGGAAACTTGAGTGCTGCATACAAAAGCCAGCTCAAATAACTCATAAAGAGCAAGAGAATAAAACCTACGAATAGCATCATTAGAGTGCCCGAAGACCTTCGACAATGGATTTTCGAGTGGCGGTTAGGGCCGGAATAATCGTCGAAATAAATCCAATTACTAGGGCCATACCCATACACAACACGATAGTGGAGTTCGCGAGATGGAAATCTTGGAGAAAGATTAATGAACTTCCTAGAACTTCTCTTAGAATTTTGGCTACCAATCTTGCGAGCCCAATGCCCAATGCCCCGCCGAGGGTAACGAGGAGGAGTCCTTCTGCCATCAGGAGTATCAAGACCCGCGTGCTGCTAAATCCCATCGCCCTAAGAATTGCGATTTCCGTGGTTCGTTCCTTAATGGCCATGGACATGGTGCCCACCGTGACTATCGTGATTGCAATCAAGACTGCAATAGTCACACCGTGAATAATGGCTGAAATATTTCCTAGCATTTTGACAAAAGTAAGATAAAAAGCATTTTCAGCTTCGCTCAAAGTTTCCACCGGTGAATTAGCGAAATGGGTATCGATTCGATTAGCTAAGCGAGGAATATCGTCGGAGGTTTTCGTTTTCACCCAAAAGGAGCCAGTCTTCCCCTTCATAAAGGGGACTCCCTCCTCGAGTAATTTGTAATGAAAGTAGAGCGTATTTTCCTCGGAAGCCATTCGGCCCTTGAAAATTCCCCGGACCGTTAAGCGAGGATTGATGGGAAAAATAGTTCCGGATAACGGAATGGTGTCGCCGACTTTCCAACCATATTTATCCGCTAGGATTTGTCCCACGATACACCCTTTACCGTCCCGTTGAAATTCTTTGATCTCGGCGTCCGTTAATCCCATGAGTCGGTCTGAATAAACGACAAACATCGTTGATTCATCTAAGGCAAAATTAGCAAAGAAATTTTTGGGGTCTTGATAATAACCTCCAAACCACTGCTGATGAGCAACTGCAACTACTTCGGGCTGTTGCCGCAAATAATCTCCGTAACTCATCGGCAAGAATTGTGTCAGACCACTCTTGTGGCGAACCACAAATCGATTGCCCTCGGTAGGTTTATTCGAAATTGAATCTAGGGTCGCTAATAACGACTGAAGAATCGTAATCAAAAAAACCGACAGCAACAGGGTACACAGAATCAAGAAGGTTCGGCGTTTCGAACGCATCAATGATTTCCATACTAAGTGAAGGAATTTCATCGATTGACTTCCACGGTTTTATCGAGAATTCCTTTTTCAAGGTGAACCTGATGCCGGGCGCAATTGGCTGCCTTGGGATCATGGGTGACCATCAGGATGGTTTTGCCGAACTCTTCATTCAGTCTTTTCATCATCTCCAGGATTTCATCGGCATTTTTGGCATCCAATGCCCCCGTAGGCTCATCAGCAACTAATAACTTAGGATTTCCCACAATGGCGCGAGCAATAGCCACTCGCTGTTCTTGTCCACCACTCAATTGGCGCGGGTAATTTTCTCGTCGATCCATTAAGTTCACAAGGGTGAGAGCTTCTTCAACCTTTTCTTTTCGTTGGGCTCGACTGAGAGGGGTGAGTAGCAAGGGTAACTCAATATTCTCAAACGCATTCAATACAGGAATCAAATTGTAGTTTTGAAAAATAAAACCTACATTCTCATTTCTCCAGGAGGCCAGTTCATCATCATCCAATTGATTGAGGTTCGATCCACAGACTTCCAGTAACCCTCCGGTAGGTCGATCAATTCCCGCAATAAGATTCAGTAAAGTCGTTTTTCCAGAACCACTAGGACCCATCAAAGCGTAAAACCCTCCGGGGGGGATATCGAGATCGAGACCTTGAAGAACCGGGATTTCCAGCGTTTCTCGAAAATAACTTTTAGCTAGACTTTGGATATGAATAATTGGGGCGCTTGAATTCATCATTACAATCGCTTGGCGACAACTTTTTGACCCGGTTTCAGATTATCCGGGGGGGCAATGATCAACTGGGACGAGGGTGTCAGTCCGGAAACTTCATATCCCAAAGGATTGCTAGCATTCAAAATTAACAGAGCTTTTTTTGTAGCTTGACCGTTTTCAACGACCCACGTAAAACTTTCGGATGTTTGGGGATCTCGATACACTTGCTCTCGACCCACGACCAAGACATCTGCTTCATAGGGCGCTCCTAGAAAGGTGACCTTCGCCCCCATGTCGGGGACCAAAAGAGGATCCTTTTGATCTAGAGCGACGCGAACAATAATGGTGGCCTTCTGCCGATTAGAACTTGGATAAATCGCTCGCAAATGACCTTTTAACACTGCGGATTCTTTCTTCTTTTCCAGCGCATCGACCCGAACTTCTGCAGCCATGCCTGCCAAGAGTTTTCCAACCCCCGATTCGCTCACTTCTACCTCCACTTCCAAGGTAGCGAAGTCCGCCATGACCAAAATGGCATTGATGGCATTCGCTCCACCTGCACTTCCGGGGGCTACTGTTTCACCGACTTCAGATAACTTCTGCGTTACGACCCCTGTGAAAGGTGCCTTTAGAGTCATGCTTTCGAGTAAGGCATCTTGATACGCTAATTGAGATTTGAGAGTCGTCAAGTGACTTTGCATGCGCTCCATATTCGCCTGACTTTCAAAGCCTGCTTTCCAAAGCGTCTCGCTACGATCAAAATCTTGTTGAGCCTGTTTAACTTGTGACAAGATGGCATTTCGAGATGCCTCAAGATCGGGGGATTCCAATTTAGCTAGAATCTGTCCTTTGGTGACTGGACTCCCTTCTTGAACACCTAGATAAGCAACACGTCCGAGTACTTTGCTCGAGAGCGTCGCTCGAGTTCGGGCCACAATGTATCCCGAGGAAGTAACTAAGGGAGTTTGAGCGCCTTGTTTAAAAAGTGTGGGGGTATTGGTACTTACCGATAGAGCGGCACCTTCCGACAGGGACCAACTGATGCCAGCGATGAGTGCCACCAGTCCGACCAAAATCCACCCAAGGGGGAGTCGTTTTTTGAAGTTGGGGTTACCGGAGGTCGTATGAATCATACGTGCTACCTACTTTCTTTAAACTAGTATGAGATAAAAATACGAGGCCGAAAACACTCCACCTCTGGTTCAGACACGAAAGTGCTAAGCGGGTCGATGGAATCGATAGTGGGATACGATCCACTCACTCCCTTGTCTATATTTCCATAATTCGGCACAGGACATAAAGAATATTCTCCAACGGGCTAGCTGAAGTTCTGCCTCAGCAGGAGTCAGCGAACGTGCTAGTAGACTCTTCAAACTATCATAATGGTCGTCCAAATTTTTGAGCCAAGCTTCGGAGGTAAGTGCATAGTGTAGTCCGCTGACACGCCAATGGTCTTCTAGGCTGAGTGACTGTTGAAACCTGAGCAAATAGGCGTCACCGGGCATCATTCCCCCAGTGAAGAAGTATTGAGCCATCCAGTCCGTCGAGTCTTTTACCTCAAAAGGATATGTCAACTCTCGGTGTGTAAAAATATGAACAAACAATTTTCCTTGGGGCTTTAACCATGAGTAAATCTTGTCGAACAGGGCCCGATGATTCCGCATGTGTTCAAACATTTCGACCGAAACCACTCGATCAAATGTTTTGGAAATTTCAAAGGTATTCATATCCTGAGTAAGTACCGTGAGATTAGATAGACCTCTCTGTTGAGCCTGATGTTCGATGAATAAGCGTTGATCTTTGGAGTTCGAGACTGCGGTAATTTGAGATTCGGGGAAATGCTCTGCCATCCATAGCGAAAGTGATCCCCATCCACAGCCCAATTCAAGAATTGCTTGTCCATTCTTTAGATCAGCGCGATCACAAGTGCGTTGTAACATCGCGCGCTCAGCCATCTCCAAGCTTTGGTGGGGGTAATCAAACCAACAGCAGGAATATTTTAGATGGGGACCCAATACTTTTTGAAAAAAAGCCGGAGGGACTTCGTAATGCTGATCATTCGCCTCTTGGGTATTAATAGCAATTGGACCTCGAGACCATGCCTCTAGGCGTGCTTGAAAACGAGCTTGGACGGATTCGACGCCTCCCGCATATTCATCGCGAAGACGAAGTCGGAGTAGCCTTTGGATTTGAAAACGGATCAGTGCATCGGGAATCCATCCTCGACGAATGAGTTCATCGGTCCAATTCATGGGAGGATCCTTTTTTTGGGAAACCAAGGAATCAACATGGACGTCTCCTCTTGATAACGCCGATAGTCTTCAGGCCGACTTCGCAAACTCTGTGCTTCGGTGGCGGGGATACCCGTGACTCGAAGAAGGAAATAAAGCATCAGAGCTGGACAGACTAGGGACCACAGACCCCCCGGTGACTGAATCGCCGCCAATGAAAAAGCTATCCACATCATCCATTCAAAAAAATAATTGGGATGTCGCGAATAACGCCATAACCCACGTCGACAGGTGAGACCTTGGTGAGAAGCTTCAGATTTAAACTGAGCCAATTGGTGATCCGCAACTGCTTCACCTATCATCGCAATCATCCACATACCCAACGCAGTCCACTGAGTCCACCGGAGTTGTGCTTGAGGATCTTGGGCCAGAACAAGAAAAGGGATAGAAAGTATGACATCTAATCCGGCCTGGATTTGAAAGAAGATAAAGAATTTGATTGGTAAATTTGTTTTCCAATTCCGTTTGATCTCACTATACCGTCCATCTTCTTTTTCATTTTTCACTCGATGAAAAAGATAAGTTCCCAGACGCGCACTCCATAGACCCCCCATCGTTGCGGCTAGCAGTCGAGATGTGAGGCTCCCAGAGCCTTGATAGGCATAAAACAAAACAATCAAGCCTAGGCCGTAGGCCCAACCCACATCTACCCACGCAGCTTTATCGGTTGCGCGATAGTACAACCAAAGGCCAAATTGAAGTGTCGAAACGATCAACGTGCCATATAAAACAAGTTCTAAGGTGTTCATTGGGACCTTTCCATTGCAGCTTTCATTCGTCGAAAGAGGGAACTGAAGAGCAAACCTAGAATAATGACCGCTGGGATACCGGCTAAGAGCCAAACGAGACCGGCATGCCAGAAACTACTCCAGTACGTACCGATCGTCGCAAAAGGAGAAAAAGAACCCGACTGAACTTCCTGAATAATCATTGGAACAATATGCGGTTGGTTAAATATTTTTTCTCCCGCATAAATAAAAAAGAACAAAAAGGGGAGTTGAAAAGGTGATAGAGCCAAGTGAACAATTTGAATGGCGGGATGGTTGAGTCGAAATAGAAACCCTACGGCCACGCAACACATTGTAGAGGTACCAATAATAGGGCTAGTCCCAATCACCAGACCCGCCGCTACACTCCAGCCTAATTTGTTGGGTGTGGTTCCTTGTTTTAAAAGGTTTGTGAGCGGGTCAAGAATCTTTCTTCGGAGCCACGCGATCATCGAGATTTCTCACGAAAAAGATCTGAAAGATTTTGAGCTTTATGTAGGGCCCATAACATATAAATGGACATAGCAATATTGCCCAAGAGAACAATGGCCACCAACCAACTCAAACTAGCAAGAGACCAGCCTTCTCGATAGAGAATCCAAAGCCAAAAAAAGATAAACGCAAAATAGGTATCAAATAATGTGGCAACCCACCAGGGTTCATGAGGAAAATATTGGATAATTTCAAAAATGGATTGATGAAGGGAGGCCCAGACGGTTACTCCGACCATTGCAATCAAGACCACCCACGCCCATCCTCTAAGAAGATTCATGATTAACCCCACGGTTCATGGTTCACCCCTACGACTTCAGGGTGGCCCAATAGTAATTGTGAATCACCAATATATCGTTCGGCAAAAGCCCCAGAACAATAGGCTAAATACCAATCCCACATTCGAATAAATTCCTCGCTATAACCCAAGGTGCGGACCTGATCGATATGAGTCCAGAAATTCTGTCGCCATGTATCAAGAGTACGATGGTAATGAGCTCCAATATCTTCGTGATGTAACACGCGGAGAGATCCGGTACGTCCTAACGATTTCAACACTTCAGACAAGGAAGCGAGTTCCGCACCAGGAAAAATATACTGCTGAATCCAATCAGTTCCGTGAATATATGTGTCCCACTGTGTTTCATTCATAGTGATAGTTTGAATTAATGCTAGCCCGCCCCGCTCAAGGCGTTGACTGATACAACGAAAGTAGTCGTCGTAGTGTTTGAGGCCTACTGCCTCAAACATTTCGATTGAAACAATTTTACTGAAAGTCCCCTGCAATATTCGATAATCTTCGAAGCGAATATCGATGAGATGATTGAGGCCTTCTCGTTCAAATAAGGCTTGGGCATAGTCATATTGTTGTTGGCTAATTGTGGTAGTCGTCACGTGACAGCCAAACTGTTTGGCAGCATACAGGGCGAAACCACCCCATCCGGTACCAATTTCGAGTACCCGATCATGAGAATTCAACCGGAGTTTTTCAGCAATTCGAGCAAATTTATGAATTTGGGCCACCTCTAGTGAATCCTCAGAGTGGCGATAGTAGGCACAGCTATAAGCCAAGGTTGGATCTAGCCAAAGACGGTAAAAATCGTTCCCTAAATCATAATGATGAGCGATATTGGCTCGAGAACCTTGCAAGTGATTATCTTTAGATCGGTGGCGTCGTCGATTAATTTTTTTTCCCAACCAGGACAAGACCCCTCGATCTTGCGTTAAACGAGTCATACCGCGAACCACAAGACGAACCAAAGCCACGGGATCCGGTGAAGACCAATATCCCTTCATATAGGCAAGACCAAATCCCACTTCGCCTTGAAACAAACCGAGGCGGTAGGCGCGGGCATCATGAATGACAACCTTAGCTCTTAGGGAACTTTGTGAATCGCCTAAAAAATAAGTTTCTTCAGCCGTTTGAAGTTCAAGAAATCCCCCCTCGATCTGAGAGAGTAAGCGAATCGTAAAGTAACGGAGGAGACGATGAATCATGTGGGAGGTTTCAACTTCTTCGGGTGCGTTTGAATCGGCACTCGCTTGAGCCACAAGCGAAAGGCCTGCCAATGTATGCTTATTATCACCTTGAATGTCATCCAAGGAAATGCGAATAATGTTTGTCGAATCATTTGGGCATCCCAGGAGTGATGGACCAAATGAAGATCAACGTCAAAAAAGAAATGATCTCCTTGGAATTCCTCAATATGAATTCCAAGTCGGCGAGCCGGATCGTCAAAGGACCAAAGATAGCGGCAATCCATGGGGATAAAAGGAGAGACATGGAATACCTTGGGAACTTCGTAGGTTCGACGACTTCCAACTTGTTTCACAGGAAATTGGCTCATCCAATACAGGTGGCGTTCTCCCCAAGGGGTATTGTTTACCTCA
>CAWULW010000020.1:0-8062 GCA_963923615.1 uncultured Holophagaceae bacterium | reverse complement strand
TTCTTATTTTGTTTCGCTGGATGATCCCCACACTTCACCTCAAAGGCGATCTTGGTCTTGAACTTGCAAGTCTCGTAACGCTACTCTTTGTTGCGTATGAATCCCTAGGGATCTGGGTGCTTGTCAAGGTAGCTCATGTCATTTATAAGAAAAGGGGGGCACATAGCGCTGCTTGGGCAATTGCACTAGGAATCATTTTTTGGGAAGGGTGGGCTTTTCGAATTTATCCTTGGACTTGGGGCTCAGTCTTAGGTTCGGTTCCCTGGACAGCTACCAGCGCAGCATGGCTGAGTGCTCTAGGATTATCTGCTTTGTTATGGGGAACAGCCACTTGGTCGGGGCTTCAGCGAGGTTGGAGAACTTTTTTAGGCCCCCTATGTTTTTTGATCGTGCTTGGGTGCGCCCATGGAGCCTGGCTCGTAGTCGACCACACGATGGTGCCTACCTCCAAGCAACAGTTGGATATCGTAGTGGTTCAAAGCAATTTTCCAGCCGGACAACGATCGCCCGATATGGAACCAAAGGGATGGTCTCTTTCGGATCAAGCTCTCAACGAATATCAACTTCCTCACTTACGCCGGCCCACCCTAGTTCTTTGGGGTGAGAGTTCCATTCTAGGTCGTGATGATCGCGGTGAAGATGCTCGACTTCGATGGGAAGCATCAAGGAGAAATATCGCTTGGCTCTTTGGAACCGAAGGAGGAAACCAAAATCTTATCCGTGGGGAGGTGAGCGGACGTCCTTCGTTTATTCAAGCAAAGGTCATTCCTATGGATTTTGGTGAGCGAATGCCCGGACCCGAGAGCATCCGACATTGGCTCGATGAACACTTGGGATGGGTTAGCCAAATTCCCGGTGAACTCTCCTCGAAAAGTAAGTTTGTTATCCCAACTACTACCGCTCCATCCAGACCATCCATCATTGTTCACCCGCTGCTTTGTTCAGAGGGCCTCCTGATTGATCGTGTTCGAAAGGGCGTGGCGTTAACTCAACCTGACCTATTAACGAATCACACCAATGATGCATGGTTTGAAAAGACAGGAGCCACATTTCTCCACGCAGCCCAAGTTCGGCTTCGAGCCGTTGAAATGGGTCGTCCCTTGATTCGGGCAACTCTCTCCGGAGCCTCGGGAATTTTTCTAGCAAACGGTCATAGCAAACTTTGGAGTGGGCCACAATCCGAGATGGTACATGTGGAGACACTCGAGTGGTCAAACAGATGGACACTCGCATCTTGGAACCATTTCGGCTATGCGCTAGTTATTGTCACTCTCATCGGCTTTCTTCAGGCCTGGATTAGGAAGATCTGATGGTTCCTATCGAATCCATAGTTGAGGACACGGTGACTGATCTATCCCATCTAATCCTAGCGTCAGGATCTCCCAGACGAAAACAGTGGCTCGAGGCCCTCAAAATTCCTTTTAGGGTTATGATCCCAGATATCGACGAAACACCTCAGGCCCAGGAAGGTGCTCAAGCTTTGGTTGAACGGCTGGCTCAAGCGAAAGCCGGTCTCATTAGTCGTTCCCACATAGAATCTTGGGTTTTAGCGGCCGATACTACCGTGAGTTTAAAGGGAGAAATCCTCAACAAACCTTCAGATGAACATGATGCAATGGCGATGCTCACACGCCTACAAGGTCAAACACATGAAGTTCATACAGGTTGTTGTCTTCGTCGGGGTGATCGTTGCATTTTGATCCATGATAAGGCTTGGGTAACATTCAGAACGATGTCGAAAGAAGAAATAGAGTGGTACGTGGCGACAAGAGAGCCCATGGATAAAGCCGGTAGTTATGCCATCCAAGGCCAAGGGGCTTATTTTATTGAGAGAGTGGAGGGCAGTTATGCCACGGTGATGGGACTCCCCATCGAGAAGTTGATTCCGCATCTTAAGTCCCTACATCTCTTGAAAACTTGGGTGTTGCTTCCGGACTAAAGTTCTTCGCCTTTCTGTTTAGATTGAGCCGATCTCACATCCTGGAAATCTTCCATCATTCGATATTTGACGCCTTCAACATCCTTGAATTGATCATTACGAATCGCCCATACAGCAATCAAAATAAAGCCTAGGGCAAAAGCGCCACCGACTACGCTAAAGACAACGATTAATTCCCAATTTGAATAAGCTTGCATACAACCTCGTTAATTAGCGATCAAGAACCAATCGAATTTCCAGGCTAAGAATACCGGAACCGTTATCATCAGAATAAAAAATATAAGAGACTGGGTAAGAATCTTATTTTCCTTGAGGATATCTAGGATACGGACTGTCTCGTTGGAAGGATCAGGGTGTTGGGGTTTCATATCGGTCATAAATTTAACTTTCTGCGACTTCGCCAAAAAGAGCGACAAGGTAGAGTACACCGAAGAACAAAACATAGAAAAGCAAATAACGCAGCATAATCTGATAACTACTCATTGTAGGTTTCTTTGCAGGGGCTCCCATGGTGACTCCTTAGGACTTGAAGGCAAGGGCTTTGAATTTAGCCAGGGCTTCTAAGAAAGGATGCTTGTCTTTCATCGTAAAGAAAAACATCCCTACCTTTGTACGATCGGTTGATTTGCGCAGTTTGGGATTTCGTTCTCCTTCCAAGCGTTCCTTGATCATGATGTTACCGGTTCGGTAATGACAATCTCCCATCGCGCAACCACAAACGAAAGTCGCCCCAGCACCTTGAGCTAGAGCGAGCTCCATTTGGGAGGGTTTGACCATTCCAGAACAGGGGAGCACGACTACTTTAACATTGGGGTCGTCGTGGAGTGCCTTTTGTTGATTGATCATTTCTTGAATAGGAATGGACCGTTCACAGACAAAGCCCACTACAACTTTTGACTTACTCTCTGATGAAACAGATGGTGTCAGTTCTGACGATGTAGACATCTTATGCTCCCTGCTTTAAAAGAGCCATGACATCCCCGTCAATGGCTTTAGAATCCATGTTCGGCAATTCAATGGCTTGGAATGGACAGGCTCCAACACAAATTCCACATTCGGAGCACCTAGCTTCCTGAACAACGGCGATCAATTTAAACTTTGATCCAGGTGCACGATCTTGCATCGTGATTGCTTCAAAGGGGCAGTCAAGGGAACAGAATGTACACCCAGTGCACTTCGCTTCAATAACTTCTGCAATATTATCGCGCCGGTCTTTAGGATAGAAAGGGGCCACAATCAGTAGAATGGTCGAAATTCCCATAATCCACCAAGCCCCGGTAATACCTAATTTCTCAATGAGATAGTAAGGAAACATGTACCATACGTCATAACGTACATTGGCAACTAGAGTTCCAATATTCGCTGGGGCATCAGAAGCAACATATGCTATCTGATCTCGTAACGAAGGATATTTTTCCACGAGCTCTTGGGTGATGTTGATTGCAGGAATGGCACCGGCTGCTACCAAGATGAAACCTAAAACTAGAAAATTAGTGGCGCGACTAGGTGTAACAACTGGGTATTTAAGACGAATAAAGTGCACCCACATCAAAATGAAAATAAGTGAGGCTCCTCCTACATGAAAGAAAAAGAATCGAATGAGTGTATAGTCGGTAATGCCATCTCCGCCGATAAAGAAACTTGATAGACCTTGACCAAAGATTGGAATAGCAGCTATAAATGCTTGGGTCCAAACGGTCAGAGCGTAGGCTCGGTTATCCCAAACTAAAAGGTATCCCGTTATACCTACAAAAAGGACTAAAACTAGGAGGGCAACACCTGAAATCCAAGGGAGCCAACGCCAAGATCGATGCCGGTCAGTAAAGTAGACACGAAGCATGTGCAGGATAGTAGCAATCATCATACCTGCAGCACCGTAACGATGAATCCCTCGGATGATAGAGCCGTAAGGAATACCACTTGAAGGATCCGCTGGATTAACGACCCCTTTTTCAATAAGTGGAAGTGCTGAAATGTAATTCACACTCGACCAAGCTCGCTCGAGAGTTGGAATATAGTACATCCAAAGCAAAATTCCAGAGAAAATCAAGAACCAAAAAATATACAGGGGTATCGCACCGTGAAAATAGAGCGGATTATGCTCTTGTGTAGTGAGAATATTGATCATTTTCTCAAAACTAACGGTGAGGTTTTTTAGGAGCGATAAAAACTTACGATACATACATTACTCCCCTACCGTATATTTCGTCTTACTTAGATAGGCCGTTCCGATATCAGCAAGGGCTGCAATAATGAGAGCCCAACCCATCCATTGAATGATATTAAATTGCTGAAAGGGGTCGTCATTAGTACTTTGTGGCGCCTCTCCTGTGGTCATCCTCGAGATTTTTTCAATGTACGGGAGCTGGCTAACTTTAGCGGGAAGAACTTTATCAATTAGTTGATTAGTTTCTGGAGAAAGTTTTGATCTAACCGGCTCGGTCAGAGGAGGTCCATGCAAAATATCGTCCAACTCGGATGCTATAGAAGTCGATCCTATGAAGTAGAAAAGAACAATGCCTATAACTAGGAAAATAGTACCGAAGGTATCGCGAACTTTCATTGGTTAACCTCGTGTTGCCGAACTAAAAATAGCCGATTAGCCCATCGTTCAAAAAAAGGTCTCTCTCGATTCAGGGCACCTTTCATTTTTTCTTCTGCATAGACCGTTATACCTATCGTTAGTATGAGCAATAAAAAGATCGTTAGCAGCGTCAATAAGATGAAATAGATTTGAAAGTTAGGGAGTATCAAGAATGCTTTCCATTTAGCTATACATTGGGATAAGAAAATGACACCTAAAATTAGGCTGGTCCATTTGACGAAGGAGACGCGTTTCTGATGGTACATTAGACACCCGCCACTTTAGGTTTGGCTTTAGCGAGAGCCGCATCGGCAGCACGATCACGCTTGCGAGCCCAACGCTGGAGACCAATCACGGTACCTGCCACGGTGAAAATTAGCCAACCTACCACATGAATTTTCCAAAGTTCCATACCTAATGGCTTACCAGCTGCGACCGCAGAAGCAGGGGTTTTCCAGAGATTGAGCGTGGGTCGCGTTATTTCTAAAATCTCATAGGCTTGATCTTGTGTTAGTGAAGGATTTTGTCCTAATAACTCGAGCATCAAGGGCTTGGCTAAGACATTCCATTCTCGTATATCACCAAAATAATGGAAAAGCGTATTAGCACTCATGGATACGACTAAGAATCCAACGAAGAAAATGTGGAAAGTTTCATACCAACGAGCATTATCTCGCTTCATTACATATGCCCAATCTTGGAAGTACCCAATGAGGAGAAAGAGGCCCATCGAGTAATACCATAAGGGAGCATCGCGGTGAAGATCAGCAATGCTATTGATGATTAAGAAACTAAATACGACGAAGTAAATGAATCCCGCAATACCTATCCAATTAAATATTTGCCTTTGGCCCCAGGCTTTTTCAGGACGTCGATCTAAAAAGAGGGCGATCAAAACGAGAAACGGAATACCAACTGTTAAAACAGTAGCCAAATACGGATCTTGGAGTTTTAACATGTGATACATCGCGAGAAAATACCAATCCGACAGGATGGGATTGGGGGTCACCTCAGGATTGGCGGGGCTTCCAAAAGCCGCTGGGATAAAAATTGTGACGAGTAAAATAATGGAAAAAATAATAAATTTTGTCCAACGACTGATATTCATTCGCTTGAAGCTTCGGTTGTAAACTCGCAATTCAAAGAAAATCATTAACAAAAAGCTCAACATAAAATGGAAAGAATAAAAGCGCGTGACGGTGGCGGGTCCAATGGAGGTTCCCCCCAATAGAATTTGAGCTGTCGTTTTTCCTTGATTGGTAGCATTGATGAAAGCACCGCCTGGTATCCAGGTCGGATTCTGATCTAAGTAGGTGGGGAATGTCGCCATGACTTTGGTTGCCCAAAGTGCTCGCTGATTCCAGATCAAGAGATAGCCCGTAAGCCCAGAGTACATGCCGACAATTAATATCAACAGCGCGACGATAAAGGTCAACTCATGCCCTTGCTTATAAGAACCCGTAAACCAAATGCGATACACGCGCATGGTGGCCAAAATAATAAATGAGTCGGCACCGTACTTATGTATGCCCCGAATTATGGCACCGATGGGGATGGAGCCCCATTTCCAATTAAACTGAATACGCTCTATAGATCTGAACGCCTGATCCGTAACTGGGACGTAATAGATCATCAATAAAAATCCACTGATAAGTACTAGGATCCAGACCCAGTACCACATACCCCCTAGGGCATACCAAGGATTGGTCTTGGCCTCCTCTGTATAAGATTCATCGAAGAGATCCATTTTGTTCCATCGATCACGGAGCCAATCTAAGAAATTAGGTCCTGAATTCCAAAATCCATGCCAAAGATGCCCTACGACCCCTCGTCGTTTGACAAGAGAGCGGAACCAAGTAGGCCGACCTAGGAGGAAAGAAATAAACTTTTCAAGCATCTTAGCCTACTCCTCCACCTTCGGTATCTGTGATGAGAATTTTTCCATCAACGATGTCAAAGCTCATCGTTCGGGGAGGTCGTGGTGCAGGACCTGAAACTACTTTTCCTGGTAATTCATCAAAGCTAACTCCTTTGACGGTGCCGGCTATTTTCTGTGCACGGGTAGGATCATAAACGGAAAGATGGCATGGACATGCAAAGTAAGGATGAAACGGATTGGGTGCAGCATAGTTATAGCCACCAAAGAGTTCTTCTCGATTGGGAATGAAATTGAATGTACATCCCAAGTGGGGACAAATACGCTGAACTACTACAAACCACGTCTTGGGGTCGTTGGGGTCTACGCCTGGAACAGCATCGGGGAGCCGAACAACAAAGCCCGGTATTTTTGCACCTTGTGTTTTTTTAGCACTGTATTCAACACTAGTTCGTACATAGATAAATTCTTTGAAATCCCAAGGCTTGGTTAACTCATTAAGAGTTGCAGCAACTTGGGGCGCGCTAGCTACCTCATCGGGAGGTGCCATCAGAGCTTTTACGCCACCGGCCAAGGTAGGTCGGAAGTATCGAAGTAGTGCATGCATCGCAAGGACAGAAGCCCCAATGATGGGTATAGTCGTAATGATTTTTAACAGTGTGCGTCGAGTATTATCTTCCATCACTGCTCCTACTCATGTTCGTAGGTTACGCTACGAACTCCATCGACTGCTAGCCAGCGTTGTTGTTCGGTCAGAATGCCTTTCCATGCAGGCATGGAGGACCATTGGTGTACGTATAGTTTGAGGGCCTCAGGAGTCATGGTTCGCTGTATTGATTCTGGAATAGAGGTCCACTGCCCCCCTTCAGAAATACGCCAATAAAGGAAGGTATCCGTGGTCTCGGCCATAGCTTTATAGTTTTGAAAATTGAACGGTAGGGGTTGGAGCGATTTGTGGAGAGGACCATCTCCCTTAGCCAATGTTCCATGACAAACGTTACAATTCTGGGAATAGGTATTCCAAGCTTCTGAGAAACGGGTAGGTGATGCTCCGGCAATAGAGCGACTCCAAACGTAAAACACAACATTCCAGATAGCGATCGGGTCCCCAGTAGCCACCAACTGACTTCCCCGACTATCTTTAATAGATCCTTTCCAGCCCTCACCCATCTTTCCAGATGGACCAGGATGCAGTCGACCAAAACGATCTTTACCCGTTTCTATCATTCTAAAGATCTCTCCGGGACTTTTTTCAAATCGCCAATCAGTCGAATAAAAATCAGGATTTACTTTCCTTTCCCAGTGGGGATTATTCGGTTGGCGATTTTCACTGACAAGTTGTTTGGTTACTTCAGACCATTGCTCCTGCGGCAGGTTTTTTTGTGCTTCCCAATTGACTTTTTCTACTGCAGTTAAGTAGGTACCGTGACAGGAAGCGCAATTAGCTTGATAAATGGATCGTCCCTTTAGAGCACTTGGTTTACCTAATGGGTAGGGAACACCCGAGGTAACAGGCTCAACGGTTCCTGGGGCTCCAGCAGAGGATTGAACCAAGGTAGAAGAGGAGGCCTTTTCTGTTCCTAAGCCCTCGCTACAAGCTAGGGAAAAGACAAGTAAGGACTGTCTCTTATACACATCTGACGCTGCCGACGAAGGCTTAGGT
>CAWULW010000019.1:0-8072 GCA_963923615.1 uncultured Holophagaceae bacterium | reverse complement strand
TCCATTCTGATGATATCTGCGACTTACCTATATCGATATGGACTTCAGTTATAGCAGGAAGATGGCCTTGCGCATCTTGAACAGCTTCCTCGAGCATTTTCATATAAAGTTCATATCCAATCGCTGCAATGTGACCACTTTGTTCAGCACCTAGAATATTTCCAGCCCCTCGAAGTTCCAAATCTAGAGCTGCAATTCGAAAGCCTGAACCAAGTTCGGAAAAATCCTCTAAGGCTTGGAGTCTTTTTCTAGCTTCATCGGTAATCTCGGATCGAGAGGGGATCAAAAGATATGCAAAGGCGGGTATATCACTGCGTCCTACACGACCACGGAGTTGATAAAGTTGAGACAGACCAAATAAATCAGCACGATGCACAATCATTGTATTTGCATTAGGAATATCGAGCCCATTCTCAATAATCGTGGTGGAAACTAGAACATCTATTTTACCTAACATGAAGTCAAGCATCACTTTTTCTAACTCATGTTCAGGGAGTTGTCCATGACCAATCCCGATGCGTGCTTCGGGAACCAACTCTTGGATTCGCGCTGAGATTGATTCGATGCTCTCAACTCGGTTGTGAACAAAAAACACTTGCCCTTTTCGTTTGAGCTCAAAATAGATTGCTGACCGGATGGTTTCATCGCTCCAAGAAGACACTATGGTCTCAATGGCTAGGCGATTTTTGGGAGGAGTCTCAATCAAGCTTATTTCTCTTAGTCCCGATAGGCTCATGTGAAGACTTCGAGGTATCGGAGTTGCACTCATGGATAATTGATCCACATTAACTCTGAGTTGTTTTAATTTCTCTTTATGTGCTACTCCGAAACGCTGTTCTTCATCGACAATAACGAGGCCTAGATCGGAAAACCTAACCTCTTTTCCTAATACCTGGTGGGTGCCAATTAGGATATCGACCGTCCCCTTTTCTAGATCATCTCGAATCAAATTGTATTTTCTTTTATCGACAAAACGATTGATCATTTCTATTCGAACAGGAAATGGCGCAAAACGTTCTTTAACGTTTCGATAGTGCTGAAAGCATAAGACAGTGGTGGGGCAAAGAAACACTACCTGTTTGCCGCTAAAGACTACTTTAGCTGCCGCTCTCATCGCAACTTCAGTCTTTCCAAAGCCTACGTCTCCTACTAGAAGTCGGTCCATAGGTTTGGGGCTTTCTAAATCCGCTTTAATAGCCTCTGAGGATTCAATTTGGTCTCTTGTTGGCTCATAGGGAAAACTTAATTCGAACTCAAGCATCTCGGGTCCATCGATCGGAAATGCATGTCCTACTTCTTGCTGTCTTTTGGCGTATAGTTTCAATAACTCTTCTGAAAGATCCCGGATAGCCTTTTTCGCTCGACGTTTAACCCTTGCCCACTGAGTTCCGCCTAATTTATCGAATCTAGGCTGAATGCCTTCTGATGAACTATAGCGCTGGAGTAAATCAGCTCTTTCAAGGCTCACATCAAGATATGCACCATCGGTATACCGGAGACGAACAACGTCATGCCTTTCACCACCAGCTTCAATCTGCACGAAACCAATAAATTCTCCAATTCCATGATCCAAATGAACTATGGGATCTCCCATTTTTAAATTAGAGAGATCACTCATAAAAGCCTGTGTGCGCGACTGTTGGCTAGAAAGATAGACTTTCTTGCGCCCAAAAGCTTCCGATTCGGTAACGTAAAGGCATTTATATTTATGAAGAATAAAACCACTACTCAAATCACATTGAAGAATTTCAGGCATTCTCTCTGAGAAACTGTGTCGATACTCTTCAGTAAGATCTTGGAGTCTACGGGTAGTACCCTCAGTTGCTCCACACCACATCACCCGATATCCTCGACTCAGATACTCTTCCGAAGTCAAAATAAGGTTTAGTATGTTTCCATTATGATTCGGGGCTGGTTCATAGCCATCTTCCATGGAAGCATCGACCTTCCACTCGGTAAGAAACCAATTTGATCTCGACGGATCTATTGAAACAAATCGATCATCAAAATCGGGACAAACAACTCCACCTTCTCGAAGCTTACCTATAGAAATTTGGGTTTCGTTTCTAAACAATTCGCTAATAGAGGAACTCCAATTAGGCTGAATCTTCAGGCGGTCACAATCGATAAACCAGTCATTCAGACAAGCGATAGGATGTCCCAATGTGGGATAAAAAAGCTCCTCACCCGAATAATGACCATGTAATTTCAATTTATTGATTCGATAAGATACATCATCATCGGGTTCTCTAGTTTTCTCCGCGGAACGTTTTAGGGCATTCATCAGAGTTTCGATTGATCGATCTCCTTCATATCTAGGGAAAAGCGAAAGACTTGCGATCGGCAACCCCAAACGTCGCTGACTTTGGACATCAAAATGACTGATGGACTCGATGTCGTCTCCGTCTAACTCAATACGAATAGGCAGATCTTCCTGATGTGGCCAAATATCTAGAACTAACCCCCGTGAACTAAAATCACCAGGATTAGCGACTATAGGTGTTCGGGAATACCCTAAGGCTACAAACTTTTCTAGAAGGTTGTCTCGGCTTAATGAAAGTTTTGAAGAAATATTGATTGTTTGAGCTATAAACCAATCCCGCTCGGGTATCTTTTCCCTTGATGCCATGGGTCCAGTAATTAGAATTTTAACTTTATCATCTGCTAATGCGGCAAGACATTTCAAACGGGACTGAAGAATCAGTCTTGGTGGCGAAGTCTCCCCCGCCACATAGTCAATTAAACTTGGGAAGTGGTAGATACCAACTGGTCCACAAGTATGCATAAGATCTTGACGCAGTATTTCAGCTTCGTTTTCTGACGGAGCATCTATCCATAGGGGCTTCTCATTATTCCAAGAAGAAATAAGTATGGCCATTGCAGAGGGGCAAGTCCAACGCAATCGCTCGCCCTTTGGGGGTGATCCGATAAAAGGAATGAGCATTGCTTTATCCAACCGAAACCTCGGCTTTATATTTTTCTAAATGTCCAGACTCGAGGTATGAGGATGCGTTGCCACCAAACGCCTTTTTCAGACCGCTTCCCCACTGCAAGAAACATGCAGACCTCCGATTGAGATCCAAGATTAAGGAGATTCTTAGCTCGCCAAGGATCGAAACCTTCCATGGGACAGGAATCGAAACCCTCAGCTCGGAGGGCAAGCATTAAAGTAGCTGCAGCTAGGGCAGTCGACTTATGTGCCATGACTCTAATATCATTTTTAGTTTGTAAGCTAGGAGTAGGGCGGAAAATCGATAAAAGACGACCTACAAAGGGTTTCCAAAATCCAATAAGATTAAAAGGCCCATTGGTATAGACAAGTGGAATGATCTGAGAATAATATCGTCGAGTTGATGGTCTTATTGGACCTCTAGCCTCAAAGACTCTCAAGATTTCATCCCGATTTCTTCTCCAGTGTGCCCAATGGGTCACGATGGCTAGAAGCACTGGGGCAGTTTTAACGGGACCCTGATTTAAACAAATATGATTAGCTTCTATTCTCTTTTGGGGATTCTCAATTAGGACAAACTCCCAAGGCTGTAGGTTGCTTGAGCTAGGAGCTTTACAGGCCGCTTCGATACATCTTTCAAGGACTTCTGTAGGTACAGGATCGGCAAGGAAATCTCGAATAGTTCGCCGAGATTCTACCACTTCATAAAAGACATTTGTCATACCAGCATTTTAACCCTTTATGATGGAGAACTCTAGAAAGGATCGTGAAGTCATACTATTCTTGGAGGAGCGGAGAGCGTTCCATGATTTCTAATATTTTCTTCTTTACTGCCTGTTCAATTTTACTCTTTCAAGGCCTACAATTATTAGGTGAAAAAAAGGCGCCTCTAGGAACGGTACCCCACGAAGTCGAACAGCCTATTGGATCTTCCGAGTGGATTAGTGTTTTTCTTATCACTTGGTCCCTGCTCGCAACTATTGTGGGATTAGTGATTCTTACTTCGGATAAATTAGTCGAGGCTTTACCGTTGATTAAAACGGCTAATTGGTTAATTTTATTTGTTTATAGCCTCTGGGTTATATTCAAGGGACGCCAAGTTGATGTCCTTTCTACTACAACTTCTCAAGAGCATGACCACCACTAGAAAAATATTTCATGTCACCGGTATGCATTGCATGTCTTGCGTCCAACGCATACAATCTGCGGTGATATCTATTGATCCATCGGCAAATGTAAAACTATATCCGCCCTCAATTGAGACCCAATCGGATGTAACACTTGAGGAGATTCAAGAATCGCTCTATAGTCTCCCTGAATATCAAATTATTGAAGGTACCCCTGGCTTTTTTTTCAATAACTTTTTCAGAACATTTTGGCCTTTGATTTCAATTTTTCTAGTTCTTATTATTTTTTGTGCTTTGGGACAATGGAATCAAGGATCTTGGGATGCCAACCTTGCTATGACTCAATTTATGGCAGGATTCTTTATTATTTTTTCTCTATTCAAATTTATAAACTTGCGGGGGTTTGTTGACTCCTATCGGTCCTATGATTTACTTGCTCAGCATTGGCCTTTTTACGGTTGGGCATATCCATTTATTGAATTAAGCTTAGGTATTGCCTACGCCTTAGAGACTCCCTTCATAGCCCTCGATGTATTCACTTTAGTACTGATGCTTTTTTCAGCTTTAGGTGTCTATAAAGCGATCAAGGCTAAACGGAAAATACCCTGTGCTTGCTTAGGCACCCTCATTAAGCTTCCTATGACTTGGATAACTCTAGCTGAAGACTTACTTATGGCGCTTATGGCGTTTCTCATGATCCTTAACCACTAGTAAGCTTTTAGTTTTCTAAAGGCGTCTATGAAGTCTTGAGTTTGAGGCAAAATTTCATCTTCCTGCAATGGTTGATAAGAAACCCACGTATCTTCAGCACCAATGCGCCGAACTGGAGCATCAAGATCTAGAAAAAGGTCATCGGAAATACGGGCGGCGATCTCGCTTCCGTATCCCCACGATAAAGTATCTTCGTGCGCAACAAGTACGCGATGCGTTTTTCGAACGGTCGCTACAATGGATGCCCAATCATAGGGATTTAAGGTTCGAAGATCCAAAATCTCAACAGAGATACCTTCCTTTTCCACTTCTCGAGCAGCCTGAACGGCACGATAGACAGTAGACCCATATGTAATTACGGATATGTCATGCCCTACCTGAATACACCGTGCTTTACCAAATGGAATCATAAAATTAGGGTCGATTTCGGGACCTTTATTATGAGTTTGACGATAGAGATGCTTAGGTTCCAAGAACAAAACTGGGTCATCGCATCGAATAGCTGTCCTCAATAGGCCTGCGGCATCTAGCGCAGTGCTAGGATAAACCACCCGAAGGCCTGGTATGTGAGTAAACGTGCTCTCGCCACATTGGGAATGATAAATGGAGCCACCCATCAGATATCCTCCAATGGGAACACGAACAACCATGGGCGCCTTGAAAACTCCATTGCTTCTCCAGCGAACAAGAGGGAGCTCATCACGTAGCTGTTGCATCGCTGGCCATATATAATCAAAAAACTGAACCTCAACCACCGGCTTGAATCCACGGACAGCTAAGCCAATAGCTCGACCAATTATCGTGGCTTCAGCTAAAGGGGAATTGAAAACGCGGTGATCACCAAAGGCAGCTTGAAGTCCATGAGTTGCTTTGAAAACCCCTCCCTTACCTTTGACTTTTCCTAACAGTTCTGAGCGACTGGCATCTGCAACATCTTCTCCAAAAACTAGAATCCTAGAGTTTAATCCCATTTCCTGTTTAAGAACCTGATTCACGCTATCGATCAGTGTTTTGGGCCCAGTCGTATCGCTAACCGAAGATTCATGATCAAATTCGGATGAGGTTGGATCGATTTCTTCACTGTAGAGATGTCTCAAAAAAGTATTAGGGGGAGGCAATGGAGCATTACATGCTTCGTCCCATGCCTGTTGTATCTCCGCATCTATATTTTTTTGAATGAGGTTCCACTCTTCTAAGTTCAGATCTCCAAACTTTAATAACTGCTGGGGGTAGTTGATAAAGGGATCTCGGCTTAATTCAACTTTACGTTGCTGTTCTGACTTGTAGAGTTGTTCATCATCCGAGAGAGAATGACTATAGGGACGAATAACCTTTGCGCGTACGAGGGCGGGTCCCTTGCGGGCTCGAACATAATTGACGGCTTTGGTTAGCGCTTGATAACTTTCAATCGGATCACAACCATCTATTTCGTCAATAATCAGAAGCCCGTGGGCTTCAAATCCTTTCAAGAGATTAGCCACGTTCCCCCCAGGATATTGGACTTCACTGGGAACACTAATCGCATATTCATTATCTTCAACAAGAAATACAATGGGCGCTTTCAAGTTCACTGCATTAGAAATTGCTTCCCAAAACTCACCTTCTGAACACGTGCCATCACCAGTTGTAGCAAAAACTATTTCGTCCTTTTTTATATCAAGCACCGAATTCAGCTTAAGCTTATCAGACCGAAGAATCGCTTCAGCTGCACCGACGGCTTGCAAGAGATGTGATCCTGTTGGACTGCTTGTGGTGAAAATATTGATCTCTTTATGACCCCAATGACTTGGCATCTGGCGACCCCCGCTCGCTGGATCACCAATTGCTCCCACACTCCCTAAAAACATTTCTTTAGCCGTGTAGCCTAATCCATAGACAAAGGCTCGATCTCGATAATACAGAAAAAACCAATCATGCTTTGGTTTTGCAACAAGGGCCATGGCGGATAATACTGCCTCGTGTCCAACTCCATTAATTTGAAAAAAAGCTCGATTTTGTCGCTTACCCATAATTTCTTTGTCATCTATTTTTCTTGATGCATAGATGGACTTCAACATCAAAAGACGTTCATCACGACTTGGAGAACTAGGGGTCTTTTTTTTCTTGAGATTATTCTTCATTATGACCTTCAGTGAGAATGAGAATAGTGGATTAGACCAAATTATCTCTCAATTAAGTATAAGGCATGACAACTTGAATAATTCCTGTTGGTAGGATTAAAAAAAGAGCTCAGTGTAAGATTAAATCAAGATGGATAAAGCCTACGAATTTAAAGTCGCCCAAACCAAATGGTACGACCTATGGGAACGAGAGCAAGTTTTTCAAGGAAAGCTAACCGCTTCCCAAAAGCCCTTTTCTATGTCTCTGCCTCCTCCAAATATCACCGGTAATCTTCACATGGGACATGCGCTTTGTTATACGCTGCCCGACGTTCTTGCCCGAACTAAACGAGCTCAAGGCTTTGATGTCTGTTGGATACCTGGTGTTGATCATGCGGGAATTGCAACGCAGATTATTGTGGAGCGACAACTTAAGGAGGAGGGTACGGATCGTCACCAATTAGGAAGAGAAGCATTTCTTAACCGTATTTGGGCGTGGAAAGAGAAGAATCAGGACGATATAGAAAATCAAATGCGTAGGCTTGGCGTAAGTGTCGATTGGTCTCGTAAGCGTTTTACAATGGATGATTCATTGAATAGAGCTGTTCGAAAGGTTTTTGTTGAGGCCTTTTCACAAGGCCGTATTTATCGAGGTCCAAGAATGATTCAATGGGATCCCGTCAGTCAGACAGCGCTCTCCGACCTCGAAGTTAAATACAGCGAACGCCAAGGGAAACTTTGGTATCTTAGATATCCTATTTTAGGAGACTCGCAATCCATTGTGGTTGCAACAACACGCCCAGAAACAATGTTGGGTGATACTGCGGTGGCAGTTCATCCTCAGGATGAGCGGTATCAATCACTTATTGGGAAGCAAATTTGTCAACCTCTCACGGGAAGATTAATTCCTGTTGTGGCTGATAGTTTTGTTGATCCCGCTTTCGGAACAGGGTGCGTCAAAGTCACACCTGCTCATGATCCCACTGATTATGCGGCGGGGCTAAGGCTTCAACTACCTTCTATTACCGTCATTGGTTTTGATGCAAAGATGACCGAAGCTGCTGGATCCTACCAAGGTCTTGATCGATTTGTTTGTCGAAAAAAAATAATTGAAGATCTTGAGGCCATAGGCTGTGTTGTCAAAATCGAAAATCATACCTCCCAAGTAGCCATTTCAGAGCGGAG
>CAWULW010000018.1:0-8292 GCA_963923615.1 uncultured Holophagaceae bacterium | reverse complement strand
AGGGGGTCCCCATTGATGCTTTCATTTTTGGTGGACGTCGGGCTTCGTCTGTCCCCTTAGTAGTAGAGGCATCAGATTGGAACAATGGTGTTTATCTCGCAGCCACCATTGGATCCGAGACCACCGCAGCGGCGGCTGGAAAAATTGGTGAAGTTCGTCGAGATCCCTTTGCGATGCTTCCTTTCTGCGGTTATCACATGGGAGATTATTTTCAACATTGGCTCGATCTTGGAATGAAGCTCAAAAAAGCGCCTAAGATTTTCCTCGTGAACTGGTTCCGAAAAAATCCACAAGGCAAGTATATCTGGCCGGGATATACGGAGAATATGCGAGTACTGAAATGGATAACTGAGCGTGTCCATGGTCAGGCACAAGGTGCCACAACTCCATTGGGTATAGTTCCCCGACCTGAGGATATTAACCTCGAAGGTATTATGGGATTTGACCTTCTGCATTTTGATGAGCTCATGGACATCAATAAAGATGAATGGAACGCTGAAATAAAAGGGCATGCAGAATTATTCGATAAATTATCCGCTCGATTACCTAAAGAATTTATTCCAATGATGAAATCATTAGCCACCAAGATCGATAGCACACCTAAGAGTGCATAAGCTACGTCTTTTCACTCCTTCATTTCATACAAAACTGTAGCCATCCTTTAGTATGAATAAATGGCTGGTGATCTTTCGGGTTCTTTTTGTCAAAGTTGTCTTGCTTGGAATAGCGGTGAACGCTCGACGTGTATCAAGTGTGGCACGAAACTATTGATCGTTACAGGGGAGGAGCGTTGGGACGATCCTATCGATGAGCCAAATGAAGATCTTGAAGAGCATTTTCTAGAGCGAATTACCGTAGCAGAGGAGACTCTTCGCCGGGCGGAAAGTTATCTAGAATCTATCTCAGAGCAATTGGGTAAACTCGAGCGAGCTGAGATCATTCTCAGAAATGGTATGTTGGCTCTCGTGCAAGAGATGGAGCAGCATAAACAACTTAATGTAGTAGCTTTTAAGGACCGTTGGGAGGATTTAGTTGATGATAATTTACATCTCATTAGTGCTAGAGAGGTCTTTGGTCGCTATCGAACAAGGATTATTCCACTGACACGTCCAAAAAATCTTCCGATTATCAAACGTGCCTTGTTAGAAACTAGTGGATTTTTGGAACAGGGAGATTTACCAGGAGCCTGCAAGCGGCTTCAGCAAGTCCTCTTAGTAGAGCCCAAGAATTACGAATTACTTTTTTTAACGGCATCCCTTCTTGAATCTGATTTTCAATTGACCGAAGCTGAGGGGATGGCTCGAAAGGTAGTCTCACTTAGTCCACGACACTTTGAAGGCTGGATGCTTTTGAGCAAACTCTATCAAGAAATTGGCGATAAAGTGGAACAAGCGATGGTGGCTTTAAATATGGCTGCAGACTTACGGCCGGATGAAGCAGACCCTCGGCTTCAATTAGCGACTTTACTTGAAGAAACTGATGATCTCGATGGAGCTCTTTCGGCTTCCCTTGAAGCGGTAGGCCGACGAAGAGATAGCGAAACGCTCTCTCGATTAGGTGAAATCTATTTATCGCGAGGCGATGGCCCTAGGGCCCAAGAGATTTTTCAGGAAGCAACATCTCTATATCCCAGCGATTCAATCTTACAAGAACGTCTGGCTGAATCCTTCTTGCTTCAAAATGAGCGTTCAAAATCCTATGATATTCTCCACAGTCTTCTAGAAAAATCTCCGAAAGATCGTTCTCTACTCTTAATGTTAGATGCACAAAATCATCACCAATTTAGATCGGCTCGAGATGGATCTAACCTAACCAAAGCCCTGTTAAATGAGGCTGAGGATCTCATCGAAGAGGGTAGTTATTCACTCGCTGAACCTCTCTTGAAAAAAGCCAAGCGCCAACAGATGAGTGATCGACTTGAATGGTTGGAAATCCTCCTTCAATTTAAGAAAAACCCTAACCTTGCCCATGGCAGAGCTGTATCATTTTCCGCCTCTGAACATCACCCCCGACTGTGTTTTGAGGCTCTTAGTCTATCCATGGATTATTTCATCAAATCAGAACAAACTTCTGATCTAGTAGAGGCTCTAAAAGGCTATCTTCAAAAATACCCTCAGACTTCCGGAGCATGGGAATCCGTGTTGGCATTTAAATCTTTTTTAATGCTTAATGATCAAATTGACGACAGAGATCTTGAAGAAGTTCGAAATCTTTATTTACATCCTCTACCGGGTCAAAGTGCACGGGCTAGAACCTTACTCTGTCAAATGTTGCTATCTCTCAAACATCCCGAACAAGTGCCTCCTTTGTTGGTCCCCATCATGAATCTAGATCCTAGTCTGCTTGACTTCCTTCAACTCGGAACAGCCTATGCAGCGGTTGGTAAACGAAAGGAAGCCATTGCTACTCTTCGAGAGGGCCTTTCTTGTTACTCCAACGAATTCTCAGACAAACAGGCCCAGAACCTTAAGAGCCAAATGGAGGAGCTACTTAAACAACTTTCTAACAGCAAACATTCTAAGAGTTAGCATCCGAACCCCTTGAAATTTGCCTATTATTCTAGATTTTTGATTATGGACTTTTTAAGTCCATAATTATACTTATTATAGAGAAATAGGATATTTATGCCCCAAGATTTGAGTTCCCTGACAGGTCAAACCTACAAATATGGTTTTGTAACCGATATTGAATCGGAATCGGTAGCCGCTGGCCTTTCCGAAGATGTGATCCGAATGATTTCGGCTAAAAAAAAAGAGCCTGATTGGTTACTGGCTTGGCGGTTAAAGGCCTATCATCAGTGGCTAACCATGTCCGAACCCGAATGGGCTCATGTTCAATACACCAAACCCAACTATAACGAGATTGTATATTATTCCGCCCCCAAACCTAAGAAAGCTAAATATGCCTCTATGGACGAGGTCGATCCAGAATTACTGCGAACCTTTGAAAAATTAGGTGTGCCTATCCACGAACAAGCCGCTCTTGCGGGGGTAGCCGTAGATGTTGTCTTTGATTCGGTATCTGTCACCACAACTTACAAAGACCGGCTCGCCAAAGAAGGGATTATTTTCTGTTCCTTTAGCGAAGCCGTCCAAGAACACCCAGATCTTATCAAAAAATATCTCGGCTCCGTAGTTCCACCGAGTGATAATTTTTTCGCTGCTCTCAATAGTGCTGTATTCACCGATGGCTCTTTTGTATTCATCCCGAAAGGGATTAAGTGTCCCATGGATTTGTCAACTTATTTTCGCATTAACAACAAGGAGAGTGGGCAATTTGAGCGGACCTTGATTGTGGCGGAAGAAGGATCTTCAGTAAGTTATCTCGAGGGATGCACGGCGCCACAATTTGATACCAACCAACTCCACGCAGCAGTGGTAGAACTGATTGCTCTCGATCGTGCAGATATTAAATATAGTACCGTCCAGAATTGGTATGCTGGTGATGAAAAAGGCGTAGGAGGAATTTTTAACTTTGTAACAAAACGTGGATTATGCAAAGGAGTCAAAAGTAAAATCAGTTGGACACAAGTAGAAACGGGCTCTGCAATCACCTGGAAATATCCAAGTTGCATTCTATTAGGTGATGACAGCGTGGGCGAATTTTATTCTGTTGCCCTCACCAATCATTATCAGCAAGCCGATACCGGAACTAAAATGATTCACCTTGGTCGTAATACGAAAAGTACCATTATTTCTAAGGGTATCGCTGCTGGGAAAAGTTCTAATGCCTATCGAGGTCTGGTCCGAGTGTCACCCAAAGCACAAGGAGCCCGCAATTTTAGCCAATGTGATTCCATGCTTATCGGATCCCTTTGCAGTGCGAATACCTTTCCTTATCTAGAAGTCAAAAATCCTTCAGCTAAAGTAGAACACGAAGCAACCACAAGCAAAATTGGAGAAGATCAAATTTTTTATCTTCAGCAAAGAGGCATTAATCCCGAGGAAGCCATCTCAATGATTATTAATGGGTTCTGTAAAGAAGTTTTTAGAGAACTCCCAATGGAATTTGCTGTTGAAGCTTCTAAACTCCTCAGTCTCAAACTTGAAAACAGTGTCGGATAAGGATCTCATCATGCTCTCTATTAAAAATCTAACTGCTTCTGTTCAAGGAACGCCGGTCCTCAAAGGCGTTTCTTTGCAGGTCAACGCTGGAGAAATTCACGCTATTATGGGCCCTAACGGTTCCGGTAAAAGCACACTTGGCAAAGTCCTAGCAGGTCACCCTTCCTATGAGGTCAGCGGAGGTGAGGTAACCTTTCTCGGGAAAAACTTGTTTAACATGGAGGCCGATGAACGTGCTCGCCAAGGTCTCTTTTTAGGTTTCCAATATCCCATCGAAGTTCCGGGTGTGAGTAATTCACAGTTTTTGCGCATGGCCTATAACAAAAGAGCTGAAGTGCTTGGGGATGATGAACTCGATCCCTTGGAATTTGAAGATTTCATACACACTAAAATGGCTCTTGTGGGAATGAACGAGACATTTCTAGACAGAAGTGTAAATGAAGGTTTCTCTGGAGGGGAAAAGAAACGTAATGAAATCTTACAAATGGCTGTTTTGAATCCGGTACTTGCGATTTTAGATGAAACCGATTCAGGACTAGATATTGATGCTCTTCGTATTGTTGGTAGTGCTATCACTCAACTTCGGCGACCAGAAAACGCTACTATCTTAATAACCCACTACCAGCGTCTTTTAGACCACGTCACCCCCGACTTTGTTCATGTTCTTCAGGCCGGTCGCATTATCAAATCAGGAGGAGCTGAATTAGCTCTTCGCCTTGAAAAAGATGGATACGATTGGTTGCTCGAGGAAACCCGTCTCTGATGGTTACGTCTTTGGCTTATCCGTTTCCGGTTCCTCTTCTCGAGGCGGGGGCTTCCCCTGCTTGGCAAATGTTCCAACATCAAGAGCAAGCGGTCTGGACTTCGATGCCATTTCCCACTCCTCAGGATGAAGATTGGAAATACTTTGACTTGCAACCTCTTCGTGATGCAACATACGTCGCACTTCCCGATGCGCAGGCCAAGATTCCACCTATCCGTGAGACCTCACTATTTCATCTTTATTGGAATCAAGGTCGGCTCCAACTACCTTTGTCTATCCCTGATGGCGTCTCCCTAAGCCCGCTAGTCCCTGCGCTACGCTCTCCAACTCGGTTAGATGAAGACTATTTCTATCGTATGAATCAATCTTTCTTTCCTGAAGCCTATGAATTGCGAATTCAAAAGAATTTTCATGCTAGAGGTCCCATTTATTTAGAAAATGTTCTTGAAGGATCATCCCAAAATATAGCTTTGGCTTTTTCGCGTCTCCACATTGTTGTGGAGTCAGGAACAGAGGTTCAAATCGTTGAACGCTTGAGAGGTTGTAACCGATATTGTCAGATTTCAGTTGTCACACTCGAAATTGAAAAGGATTCTAGAGTGAATCTAGAACGCCTTTATTTCGATGACCCTGAATCTTTTCATTTCTCCTACCTTCAAGCACAGGTTGGACGAGGCGCCCACCTAGGGATTCGTTCAGTAGGACTAGGATCGAAGCTTCGTCGCGACATCCCAAATATCGCACTCGAAGAAGCTGCGAGTGTCGAACTTGACGGTTTATGCCTCTTAAAAGATCATCAGCTAAGCGATACCCATAGCTTTATTCATCACGCTCATCCTCACGCCCAGTCCCGTCAACTTCACAAGTGTATTGTTCAGGATCATGGCAAGGGTATTTTCAATGGCCAAATTTTAGTTGCACTTAACGCACAACAAACGGATGCTCAGCAACAGAGTCGCAACTTGATTTTGAGTGATCATGCAAGCGTTGACACAAAGCCACAACTCGAAATCTATGCTGACGATGTTAAATGTAGTCATGGCGCCACCATTGGCCAACTCGATCTCGACGAATTATTCTATCTTCAGAGTCGAGGATTCTCAGAGGTTGATGCTCGGGGCTTGCTGATCTTTGCATTCGCTTCTGATTTGTTAGATCGAATCCAAGTGCCTGTGCTTCAAAAAGCGCTCAAGCAAGACATTATTAATTGGCTCAATATTGACATCTCGGGATAATTGTTATGACCTACTCTGTGAGTCACATTCGAAAAGATTTTCCCCTTCTTAGTCGGTCCTTTCACCAAAAGCCGCTTTACTATCTAGACAGTGCAGTGAGTGGACAAATGCCCACCTCTGTAATTGAGCGGATGCGTCAGTACGAAATGTATGAACATACCAATGTTCATCGTGGAGTTTCGACTCTCAGCCAAGAAGCAACAGATCATTTTGAAAGGGCTAGAGAAACTGTAGCTCGATTCCTCAATTCGGCTTCACCCAAAGAGATCATTTGGACACGCGGAACAACTGAGGCGATCAATCTTGTCGCTCAAACATGGGGGCGTCAAAATATCCAAGCAGGAGATGTGATCTGTCTGACCGAAATGGAGCATCATGCCAATATCGTTCCTTGGCAAATGCTGGCTCAATCCGTTGGGGCGCACCTCGTAATTATTCCGGTAAGTGATCGAGGTGAACTTTGCCTCGATCAGCTCTGCAAAATACTATCTCCCAAGACTAAGCTTTTAGCCCTAACTCATGTCAGTAATGTCTTAGGTACTATCAATCCCATCAAAAAAATTATTGCAGAGGCTAAACAGCAGGTTCCATCTTTGAAGGTACTCGTGGACGGAGCTCAAGCGGTGGCTCATCTCCCTGTAGATGTCCGCGATCTTGGTGCTGATTTTTATACCTTCAGCGGACACAAACTTTCGGGTCCGACCGGGATTGGAGTGCTTTATGGTCGTAAAACACTTCTAGATAATATGCCTCCCTGGCACGGAGGAGGAAACATGATTCTTTCGGTGACATGGGATAAAACGACCTACATCGAGACCCCGGGGAAATTTGAAGCAGGAACTCCTCCTATTGCCGCAGCGATTGGTTTAGGGGAAGCGATTGAATACCTTTCCAAGTTTAATCCTCAAGATGTACATGACCATGAACAACACTTGCTATATCGAGCCTCAGAAGGCTTGAAGAAAATTCCGGGGCTTCGCATTTTAGGAGAGTCCCCGGACAAAGTTAGCTTGATCTCTTTTGTGGTGGAGGGGGTGCACCCTCATGATCTAGGAACCCTGTTGGATCATGAAGGTATAGTGATACGTGCAGGTCATCATTGTGCTCAACCATTGATGACTCGATTTCAGGTACCTGCCACAACTCGAGCCTCAATCGCCTATTTCAACAACGAAGAAGATATCGAGGCACTTATACATGCCACACGGAAATCTGTGGAGATGTTCCATGGCTAATCCTCGTGAAATCTATCAACAGACCATTTTGGAACATAACAAAAAGCCTCGTAATTTTGGAAAAATAATTGGGTGTACCCATCAAGCGGAAGGACATAATCCGTTGTGTGGAGATCAACTTCAACTCACATTGATCATCCGCGAAGGTATCATCGAGGATATTCAATTTGAGGGGCATGGATGCGCCATTGATGTGTCGAGTGCTTCCCTCATGACTACTGTGGTCAAAGGGAAGACGGTTCGCGAGGTGCACAATTTGATCCAAGGATTTCGGGCGCTCGTTCGAGGAGAATGGAATCCATCTATCCATGGAGAACTTGGAAAACTTGTCATTTTTCAGGGAGTTAAGGACTTACCCGTACGTGTCAAATGTGCAGTCCTTCCTTGGGCAACTCTTCAAAGTGCACTTGATGGCTCTGCCCTAGCCTCCACGGAATAACTATGCCAAAAATTTCAGAAATCGAATATACCCCAAACCCCAATGCTGTGAAGTTTCTTTTGAAGGAGAGTGTAGCAAAGGGATTTCCTAAAAATTTTACTTCTGCCGAAGTAGCTGCCTCAGATCCACTCGCAAAAAGTTTATTTGAGGTGGGCCATGTGCTTTCAATTTATATGCAGGATAAGTGGATTACTGTTACCAAGGATGACCAAGTAAACTGGACTGATCTGCTTCCCAAGCTTGCCGCGCCCATCCGTTCTTTTCAGGTCACAGAGCTCTCATCCGAAACTCCCTCCTCGCGACTCACTAGTGATCTTTATGATCCCCACGATCCGATCCTCCAAAGAGTCCAAGTGGTCCTAAATGAAACGATATTACCTGCCCTAGCTTCCGACGGAGGCGGGCTTGAGGTCATTGGACGACACGAAAAGCAGATTCTCATTCGCTATCAGGGAGCTTGTGGAACCTGTCCTAGCAGCCTAACAGGTACGCTCGCAGCAATTGAAAATCTGATCCCTGTCTCTTATACACATCTGACGCTGCCGACGAAGGCTTA
>CAWULW010000017.1:0-9155 GCA_963923615.1 uncultured Holophagaceae bacterium | reverse complement strand
GTTAGGGAGGATCGTGAAAGAAGATTCCATAATCGATATTGAAGATCTTTCTGATTAATAAGATCTCCATGTTCAAAATAGAGAGATTCTTCAACCAGTTCTCCACCGATCCCTTCTCCGATTAAATCAAATCGGGGGGCTAGGTAATCGAGAAAATATTCTCGATTACCTAGCCAAAGACCAACCCAAGCTCCTTCTTGGCGACGTTCATCGACCCATTGTAAAAATGCTTTTTGTGTGGAAGTTTCGTAATGAGGGAGACCAATCCAAAGATCAAAGCAGTCGCCTAAAAATAACCAATCTACTTGGGTATATTTTTTTTGAAGTTCTTCCAAATGACCCGTGTCTTGGGACCAATGTGGATCCGCAATCACCACGAGGGGTCGAGTTGCATCTGATCGTCTAGTTGCTCCCTTGCTCCATGAGTGCGGAAGCCAGGCTCGGGTTGGCATTCTTACGAGTGCCGGCAGGGTTAATCCGATTAAGACCCCAAAGGCCTGGGTGCCCAAACTGAGGGGCAATACGGCGCAAGGTACCAATATGAGAGCCACCGATAGATAGAAGTGCCTGCGGTAGAGGGGTAGGGATCGAAAGCGATAAGCTAGGCCAAGGTCAACCAAGGCCGTCAGGAACGAAATAATAGTTATATTCACTATTTCCAACATTTAAATGGTATCCCAGAAAGAAGAAAATCCTTAGAGGTCTGCTGAAGAGCCCTCATTTTATAGCGGACTTGACCCATCTTCCCACTCGTGCCCCTTTCCCAACAAGGGAAAAATCTACCTAGGCTCATATTTTCCGCATATATATTGACGATTTCTCCTGATAGGATTTGAAAGAGGACAACCTCTAAGGAGATCAATATGGCCAATCTATCACTCCGCGAGCTATCTGACTCGCTAGCCGACGAACTCGGAGCACCTAAGTCTGCTACTTATGATGCCCTGAAGAACGTTTTTGATAACATCGCCAAAGGCGTCCACAAGGGTGACCGCGTGAGCATTTTTGGTTTTGGTACCTTCACCTTGCGTCAACGCAAGGCACGTGTGGGTCGTAATCCACAAACGGGTGAAGCCATCCAAATCAAAGCTTCTTCCTCCATCGGTTTCAAAGCTGCTTCTGCCCAGAAAAAAGGCAAGAAGTAACTTTTGTCAGAATGCCTAAAAAAGGGCCTGTTCATCAGGCCCTTTTTTAATGAACGCGTGATCTTTCGTCGTTTTATAAATCAACAGTTGGGTTCTTTCAATCCCCTTGATAGAATTCTAATTCCACTCTCTGGGGAGTGGTCTAATGGTAGGACAACAGATTCTGATTCTGTCAGGTGAGGGTTCGAATCCTTCCTCCCCAACCATCAAGAAAAAATTTGGTCCCATCGTCTAGCGGTTAGGACACTGCCCTCTCACGGCGGTAGCAGGGGTTCGATTCCCCTTGGGACTACCAATCTTTCGTCACAACTCATTCCTTAGGATGCCCAAAAATTTCCCATAGATCCTAAAGGCGTCAAGCTAGGTTTATGCCGAGAAAAGAAGAATCTAAAATTCGAAGCAGGATTGGGGTCAGCTAATACTACATGACTTCCTGCGTAGAGTCCGCTCCAGAGCAGGGCTCGTCCCTCGGGAGTTTGAACATCCGACCAAGACAAAGAGAGTGGAGTGGTATGATCCCATCCCAGCTTTTGATTTTGTCTCTGCAGTCTTAGTAAAATCTCACGATGAGACAGGGTTGGGGTCGCTAAACAAGACCCAATGATTTGATGATCACGATCATGAAAGGGCCCTCGCCCATCTTCATGGTTGAAGCGGGAACCTCCGAGTATCGACGATGGAATCAAGGCTCCTTGAGCGTCCCAGATACAACCGCTTGCAATGACGGCTAATTCCGCAATCCAAGTCCAAGGTTCCTTAGATGCATTGGACTCCTTTATATCTATCCAATAGGGAGTCCCAATAGGAGGCGTTTCCGCCATCAATCCTAAGGCAACACCCTCCACCCGATTTCGAAGTTGAGTATAGTCGAGAGTACCCCAAGCTGTGCACGTTAGAGCGGGTCGATCTTGTAATCTGGCCGCCCGCTGAATTAACAGGTGACGAAGGGTGTCCAATGTTAGCCCATCATCTCGGAGATACTTCGCCCTCCGTGAATTCTTAGAATGGCATCGCCAAACATGGATGCCGTGGATAGGATTTTAAGGTTTTTAAGAGCCGCGGCCTTATCCTCATCAATGGGAATGGTATCGGTGACTACGATTTGATCAAGTTCAGCTTCATTGAGGCATTCAATGGCGTTTCCTGAAAGAACCGGATGGGTCACTCCAACGTGAACGGATCGGACTCCGGCGTCTCTGAGCATACGGCTCGCGGCCTTGATTGAACCGCCCGTAGAGATTTCGTCGTCATAGATAATGGCATCCATTCCATTGACTTCTCCGATGAGGGCAACACTTTGAGCACGCTCCGAATCATCTGAGCGCCGTTTGTCGATGATAGCCAAAGGGATACCTAATCGTTTCGCAAAGGTGCCGGCAAATTTAGCCGCCCCTGCATCGGTTGCAACCACTACGGAGTTTGATAAATCCTTCGTTTTAAAGTATTGGGCCAAAATAGGCGAGGCAAGCAGGTGATCTGCAGGCTTTCTAAAGAAGCCTAGAATTTGAGGTGCATGCAGATTCATGGTTAGGACTCGGTCTGCTCCCGCGGTTTCAAGGAGATCGGCGACTAGTCTCGCTGTGATGGAAATTCGAGCTTCGTCTTTTTTGTCGCTTCGTGCATATGGAAAATAGGGGAGGACCGCCGTGATCCGAGCAGCCGATGCAAATTTAAGTGCATCGATCATAATGAGCAGTTCTAATAAATGATCGCTGACAGGAGCCGTGGTCGTCTGAACGACGAATACATCGCTTTCTCGAACATTTTCTTCAATCTTAACTTTGATATTCTCGTTGCTAAATCGGGTAATAGTTACTTCACCGAGGGGTATACCCATATGCTGGGCAATGGACTGGGCAAGATTTGGGTGACTGCTTCCAGAAAAAATCTTCATTTCTCCTAGCATGTGTCGCCCCATTTCCTATTCTATCGGAAACTCTCAGGGGATGAGAATCGAAGGGTGCGCTTCTAGGTTTTTACCCGCTGGATATCAACGCCGACGGACTGCAGTTTATGTTCGAGATGCGCATAGCCACGATCAAGATGATATATACGCTCGATAGTTGTTGTTCCCTCTGCCACTAATCCTGCGATGACCAGTCCAGCCGATGCCCTCAAATCAGATGCCATCACGGTAGTTCCTGAAAGACGGGCAGGTCCATGAACATGAGCCGTTCGCCCCTCGATATCAATGGATGCCCCAAGACGCTGCAGCTCCATGACGTGTTGAAATCTATTCTCAAAAATATTTTCCATAATCGTCGAGGTTCCGTCAGCTTGAGTTAACACGGCCATGCATTGTGCTTGAAGATCTGTGGGGAAATCCGGATAAGGTGCAGTACTAATATGAATAGGCTGTAAGCGGTCTGAGGGGGATCGTTCGAGATGAAGAATCCTTCGATCCGCCTCATAGCGGTATTTACACCCCACTCGCTCTAGGGCCACAATCAGAGCTGCCACATGATCCAAGACAACGCCCGAAAGACTCAGGGATCCACCCGCAATAGTTAAGGCACACATGAATGTACCGACCTCAATTCGATCGGGAATGATCGTGTACTGAGTTCCACGGGCTCGGGTTTGGCCCTCAATGGTCAGCGTGGATGTTCCAATTCCTTGAATCGGAATACCCATCGCTACCAACAGAGAAGCCAGATCAGACACTTCAGGCTCTTGAGCTGCATTTCTTAGAATGGTTTTTCCATCTGCGAGCGCTGCCGCTAGGAGACTATTTTCCGTAGCTCCCACGCTGACATAGGGAAACGTATGGTCAATACCCTTTAGTCTTTTTCCCGAGGAGAGAGTGGCCTCCACGTATCCATGGTGGATATCAATAGAAGCCCCCATCTTAGATAACACTTCTAAATGAAGATCAATCGGTCTCGCCCCAATGGCGCAGCCCCCTGGGAGTGAAACCGACGCTTTACCAAATCGTGTGAGAAGCGGACCAAGAACCAGAATCGACGCTCGCATGGTTTTCACTAATTCATAGGGAGCCTTAAAATCGCTGGGCTGATTACAGGTCAGGGATTGACTTATGGTGAGCAGAGAAGGGCTTGTTTCATGGGAAACCAAGGTGCCCAGTGTCCCTAAAACTTTCTCCATAGTTCGAATATCGGCGACAGCGGGTAAGTTCTTCAAAAGCAAAGTTTCATCGGTGAGAAGGCATGCAGCCATGCACGGTAGCGCCGCATTCTTGGCTCCAGAAATCTCTATCGAACCACGGAGTGGGGTACCTCCTCGTAAAGTAATCTTATCCACGGTCAACTCGATAGGTCAGACGCTGATGATGCCCATCAATTAGATTGATTTCTTTGATATGGACGGGCGGCAAGACATGATTTTTAAGACCACGCTCTAGATGTTGAGCTAACTCGATCGGATCATGGATCCCAAATTCAGATAGAAGTTTTCCTCGGAAAGGGTCTAAGAGAGTGTCGAGATGGGTTTCCAATTCTCTAAAATCCATCACCACATCAAAGCCATCAAGTCCTTTACGTTGCGTGACAACTTCAATCATGTAGTCATGCCCCTCCCATGCCCCATTTGGGTGCGAAAAAACCACACTCAGGGGTCGCTGCACAGCGGCTTCAAACATGTATTTATTGGAGGTTTCTTGCATGGATAAATCCTAACTTTGAGTTACCGTATCTCTATCGTCCCATGCGGAGGCTAAACTTATCTATTGGAGTTTATTGAATGAAGAATCTTGGCACCACTTGGTCTTCCCGTCATCCCGAGAGAGAGGCTCTTGAACGAGAAGTGCTTGATTTTGACGTGCTCTTCATTGGTGGGGGACCTGCAAATCTCATTAGTTTGTGGCATTTATTAAATCAAATAGAATCCGCGAAGAAAAACGGGAAGACCCTTCGTCCGATCACGATTGGTTTAATCGAAAAGGGAGACCAAATTGGGGATCATATTTTTAGCGGTGCCGTCCTCGACCCCCAAGCACTTGAAGAAGCCATGCCGGATTATCTTGAACGTGGATTTCCCACTGAAGGACGTGTTCAGCGCGAAGAAGTATGGCTCTTAACTTCTGAGCGAAACGGTATTCAGGCCCCCGTTGTGCCCCCATTTCTCCACAATATTGGCCACCACATTATTTCACTATCTAAGGTCTGCCGTTGGCTTGCCTCAGAAATAGAAAAGCGATCGGTAGACGGGGTGGACGTCATGCTTCTTCCAGGTTTTTCCGCTATCAAAGTTCTATGGGACCAGGAGGGTCCCAATAGCCCTCGTGTCAAAGGAGTTCAAACTGCTGACAAAGGGGTCGATAGAGATGGAAAGCCTAAGTCTAATTTCGAACCAGGAAATCAACTCCATGCAAAAGTTACGGTTTTTGGAGAGGGCCCACGTGGTCATCTCTCCAGAGAACTAGATGAGATCTTACAGTTACAATCAGACTCTGTTAATCCTCAGGTCTACGAAATGGGCGTTAAAGAAATCTGGGAAATTCCCGAAGGTAATATCGAGGAAGGCTTTGTCTTGCACAGCACTGGTTGGCCACTTCCGGAAGGGGAAATTGGGGGCTCCTGGGTTTATGCCCTGGGGAAAAATAAAGTATCCATTGGTTATGTGGTCAGTCTTGATTCTCGCAACCCCTTTGTGGACGGGCATGCTGTTCTTCAAAATTTTAAACAACACCCCAAGATTGCTCCCTTTTTAAAGGGTGGAAAAATGATTCAATATGGGGGCAAAGCACTAGCCATTGGAGGTTGGTACTCGATGCCCCGACTCGCTTTTCCTGGGGGTATGCTCGTGGGAGACGCAGCTCAAATGGTGAATGCAGCCCGACTCAAAGGAATTCATCTTGCGATGAAGGGCGGCATGTCGGCAGCGGAAACCATCGCCACCTGTCTTTTTGCGGATGATTTTTCTTTGACGCAACTCCAACAATACCCTCAACATTTTATGACCTCATGGGCAGGAGCAGAATTGTATGCCTCCAGAAATTTTCATGGCATTGTTCAACATGGGTTGACGCCATCGGCATTCGCTCAAATCAATATTTCTCTCGTGTCTAATGGATGGGTCCCCGGAGATCCTATACGCGTCAATACGGATGCGTACCAGACTGAAACTACAGAAAAATATTACGGCAAAAAAGGCCTGAAATATGTCGATATTCAAGATTCGGTCAGAACAGAAGGCTTGCAATTTTCTAAGTTGGATAATGTTTATGCAAGTGGCACTCAGCATGACGAGCATCAACCCTGTCATTTAAAAATTGTCAAAGGTCATGAGGTCTGTGTTCAATGTTATGAAGAAAAAGGTGCACCCTGCACCGTATTTTGCCCTGCACAAGTTTATGAGATGCACCCCGATGTCCACGGGCATGTCAAGCAGGTAACTATCGCTTTTTCGAATTGTGTGCACTGTAAAACATGTGACATCAAGTGTCCTGAAGAAAATGTGATTTGGACGCCCCCTGAAGGGGGTGGCGGACCCAAATACACTTTGTGTTGAGGTAGTTATGCACCCCAAGATGTTTGATATTCTATGCTGTCCCGTATGCCGAGGAGATGTAGTTTTAGCGGAGGGAGATATTGCCTGCACCCAATGTCATCTCCGATATCCCATTGAAGATGGGATACCGGTGATGCTCCCCGAACGAGCTCGGAAGCCCTCATGAGTGCCTCGACATCCCCATTGCTTCGAGATCTCATCGGCCAAATTCAGGGGCTTAAGATCATCGTTATTGGTGATTTTATTTTAGATCATTTTATTTTTGGTTCCGTGCATCGACAATCCCCCGAAGCTCCAGTTTCAGTTTTGGATATGGAATACGAAAAACTTATGCCGGGTGGGGCTGGTAATGTTGCAATTAATTTAAAAAAATTAGGCTGTGATCCCATTCCCTTTGGTGTATTCGGGAAGGACGAAGCCGGCCAATTACTTCTAAAGCACATGAATGAGTCAGGAATATCTACTTCGGGGCTACGTGTCGACGCGCAGCGACCCACCACAACGAAAACCCGACTTATTGAGTTACCCAATCAACACCGCATTCGATATGATCGTGAAGTTCGAATGCCCCTATCGTCTCCCTTGCGCGATGAGTTGCTAGAATCACTTTTAAGTGTTCTACCCCAGGCCTCGGCTGTCCTCATTTCGGATTATGCCAAAGGAGTAGTTGATCAAATGCTGATGGATCAAATCCATCGCGCCTGTAAATCGAAGAATATTCCTTGGGTGGTCGATCCTAAGCCTCAGCATAAATCGTTCTACCACCATGCTAAGTTGCTCACCCCCAATACCCAAGAGGCTTCAGAACTCACCGGTATGCCTTGTGAATCAGATGAGGAAGTCGAGCGTGCTGGACGATCGCTTATGGCTCAACTAAACCTTGAGGGTCTACTAATCACCCGTTCTGCAAAAGGAATGTCGCTTTTCCCCTCTACCTCAGCTTCTGTGATCCATGTTCCTACCCAAGCTCGAAAAGTGGTGGATGTCAGTGGGGCGGGTGACACTGTCATTTCTGTTTTTACGGCCGCAGTCGCTTCAGGGGCGTCCTGGGAAAGCGCCGCCTCTCTTGCTAACCTTGCCTCGGGAATTGCTGTTTCCAAGGTGGGAACCAGTTTTGTAACTCCCGATGAACTCCTAGGTGCTTTGACTACTTGAGTTCAACGGATAGATGAAAAATAGTTCCCAAAGGTACTCGCTCTTTCATGGGCTCAAAATCTAGAGCAAACGACATAGTCTCTTTAGGTTTTACCCCTTTAATCCATGTCCCTCCACTCGCTACGCCCACGAGAGTGCCCTCTTCATTAAAGACGGCAAGGGAGAACGAAGGATATTTATCGACTGTACTAGCATTGGTCACTTGTATATGAGCGACCACCTTGATTTCAGTATTTTTCAAGGTAAACAATGATTTTTTTTGATTAAAGACTACATGATTCACAATGAGGCCATCAACCTCGTTCTCAACGCGAATGATCTTATCCCATTGAAAAGGTAATTTGCTATGACCAAGGCTCTTAAGGGGGGACGTTTTTTCGTCTGCGGGATTTTTGATGCTTAAATCCTGCGGTGTGACTTTGATGAGCTCAGCAGGTCGACAAGCGCTCAATAAAAAAAGGAGGCCCAAAGCCAAGAAGCGTGGAGCCTTTAGGATTTGGACGAAGTTCATAACGTACCTCACTTGAATATACCAAGCATCAGGATCTTACGTCTAAGCCTAGTGCCCCTTGGCATACTTCAAAGAGTCCTTGGAGTATCTGTAGGACCTCTTTAGACTAGATATTCACAACAAAACATAGGTACGGTCTTGGCATCCGGTGTCTTTTTAACGTTTGAGGGAATTGAGGGGTCTGGCAAGAGTACGCAGATGCGACTGTTAGCCGAGCGGCTTCAAAAGCAAGGACTACCCCTGGTAATTTCTAAGGAACCCGGAGGTACCTCACTCGGTCTAAGAATTCGACAAGTGCTCTTGGATCGAGATCCCGCTATCGAAACTTGTACTCCTGAATCCGAGCTGTTTCTTTTTTACGCAGACCGAGCTCAGCATCTTAAAGAAGTCATCCGACCCGCCTTGGCTGAACACAAGATTGTTTTAGTAGATCGATTTGAAGATTCTAGTCGTGCTTATCAAGGTACTCTCGGAGTTTCTCCAAGACTCCTCGACCAATTAGCCGAGAGTATTCTCGGCTCTACCCGACCCCACCTGACCCTCTTGTTAGACCTAGATTCTCAATTGAGTCTTCGGCGGGTCGAAACACGCAATCGATCTCTAGGCGGGGAATTTAAAGAACGTCGATATGACCAAGAAACACTCCGCTTTCATCAAGAGGTCCGGGAGCGCTTCTTGGAAATTGCAAAGGCAGAGCCCTATCGCGTTCATGTAGTTGACGCTCATCATTCACCTGAGCGAGTGTTTGAATCAATCTGGAATCGTGTATCAACTACCCTGATCGCACATGGCCATAAGGTTTCTTGATGCCATTGAGACTGGTGGGTCATAAGGCTGTCTCTTATACACATCTGACGCTGCCGACGAAGGCTTAG
>CAWULW010000016.1:0-9162 GCA_963923615.1 uncultured Holophagaceae bacterium | reverse complement strand
CAAGAGCTTAAAAGGCTCCTGCTCTACCGCTGAGCTACAGACCCTAGGGTATAAGTGCGTAGATTTATTAGTTTCACCCAACTTAAGAAATGAATCAAGGAAGACTTCAAAATAGATATTAAGATTCCATGAAAGGGCTCAAAATTCCCGACATAAAGAAACCCTCGCGACGATCTGCTCCAGTACTCACGTAAGCGATAGGACAATCCATATTATCCTCAATAAATTTCAAGTAAGTCTGGGCCTCTGAAGGTAGTTCTGACCACCGAGTGCAACCCACAGTTTTCCCCCAGCCTTTGAAGGTTTTTTCCACGGGCCTAACCTCTTTCCAGTCGACTTCGTGCCCAGGGAGGTTTGAAGTCAGACCCCCCGATCCATCCGAGTAACCGATGACTACTTTGACCTCCGGAAGATCATCTAAAACATCAAGTTTCATGATGGCCAGACCCCCAACTCCATTAATTTGTACCCCATGGCGAACTACTGGAATATCAAACCAACCGCATCGACGGGGTCGACCCGTCGTCGTCCCAAATTCTTTGCCTCGAGTGCGAATGGTTTCCCCGAGGGCTCCATGTAGTTCGCTAGGGAATGGACCACTCCCCACTCTCGTAGCATATGCTTTTGTCACCCCACAAACTAGACCAATAACCTGATGAGGTAACCCAGTACCAGTGAGTAGTCCCCCCACTGAACAATTAGAAGAAGTGACATAGGGATAGGTGCCATGATCAATATCCAATAAAGATGCCTGGGCTCCTTCAAATAGAATAGGAGACTCCCGTTTCCATGCCTCGCGCAAAAGTGCTTGAGTATTTCCGATACACCCTTTTATGGGATTGACCCATGCTTGCGACATTTCTAGCACCTCATCTAGAGATGGAAGATTAAACGATGGCGCTAATCTTGCTGCTACTTCTTGGTAACTCAATTGCATTCGATCGCGGAGAATTTCAGGGTGTAAAAAGTCACCTAGCCTAATGCCCATCCGAGAACTTTTCATTTCATAGGCAGGACCAATGCCCCGCCCGGTGGTTCCAATGCGTCCGGCTCCACCCTCGCGCCAGTGATCTAAGAGAATGTGATGTGGAAGAATGACGTGAGCTTTTTCACTCAGCATCAACCTAGATATAACGTCAATACCTCGTTCTTTAAGGCGACCTAGTTCTTGGTTGAAAACTTCAAGATTAAGCACAACACCATTCGAAACGACTAAAAAACATTTCGGATGGAGTGTTCCGCTTGGGATTTGGTGGAGAGCCAGACTTTCACCATTGACCACGATTGTATGACCTGCGTTGTTTCCACCTTGAAAGCGAACGACGTAATCAAAGTGTTGACTAAGAAGATCAATAATTTTTCCTTTGCCCTCATCTCCCCATTGCATTCCGAGAATCGCTAGATTCCTTGAGCCTGATCTCATATAACTCCAAAAAAGTAGAGTGTATTGACTGTGAGATTAGTGCCCGGATAAAAATCAATAATCTCAGTATGATTTTAGCAGGTCGTTTCGGCTTAGGAAGAAGTCAGATTTCAGGGGATAATCTTTAGGAGGGGTGTATATTTCTTTAAGCGACTCTTCCCAATAGAAAAGGAGCGTTCCTTTGTTCGAAAAATTTACTGAAAAAGCCCGTCGGGTCATGTTTTTTGCTCGTTATGAGGCAAGTCAATTTGGTTCAGAGACGATTCAAAGTGGTCATTTGCTTTTGGGACTAATGAGAGAAAGCGAAAAAACATCGACCTATCTTTTGGAGCGAATGGGAGTTCAGATAAGTACGCTTCGTGATCGCTTGGTCGCTGCCCTAACTCCCAAGGAGATACAAACATCATTGAGCTCAACATCTATAGATATTCCCATGGAAGAAGAGGTAAAAAATATCCTAAAGCATGCTGCGCAAGAAAGTTCTAAACTCAATCATAAATATGTAGGAGCGGAGCATCTTCTTCTGGGAATGCTCAAAGAAGAGGAGTCTATGGCTGCTAGACTCCTAAAAGAATCGGGTGCAGACTTAGTCAAAGCTCGAGAAATCCTTTTCGAGTCTACAAAAGAGGAAAAGAGCACTAAAAAACGCAAGGAACATCCCTTGCTTTCAGAATTCGCCCGTAATTTAAGCGAGATGGCGGAGAAGGGCGTGTTTGACAATCTTGTTGGGCGGGATACCGAAATTGAAAGAATTATCCAAATCCTAAGTAGACGAAGAAAAAACAATCCAATTCTTCTGGGTGAAGCAGGAGTAGGGAAAACAGCTATAGTTGAGGGCTTGGCTCAGAAAATTCATGAGGGCCGGGTACCCCTTAGTCTTCAAGACAAAAGAATTTTTGCTCTTGATTTGAGTTTGGTCGTTGCAGGAACCAAATATCGCGGACAGTTTGAAGAGCGGCTTAAAAGTATTATTTCTGAAGCTACGAAAGACTCCACTGTGATTCTATTTGTAGATGAAATCCACTCCTTAATAGGTACTGGTGCAGCCGAAGGAAGTCTAGATGCTGCAAATATATTAAAGCCAGCATTGAGTCGCGGTGAAATCCAATGTATTGGTGCGACAACACACAAAGAATACGCCAAGTATATCGATAAGGATCGAAGTCTTGTTCGGCGTTTTCAACCCGTCACTGTCAACCCACCTGATGAGACTGAATCGCTCACAATTCTTAGTGGCGTAAAAAATCGATATGAGTTATTCCACCGAGTTCGATATTCCACTCAAGCCATTGAATCATCGGTCTATCTTTCCAATCGTTATATTACAGACCGTTTTTTGCCAGATAAGGCCCTGGATCTTCTAGATGAGGCTGGGGCAAGGGTTAAGTTAAGGGTAGCTCAACAGCCCAAAGGAGAACAACATCCGGAGCAAGAACTTCACAAAGTCATCAATGAGATGAATGATGCAGTTCTAAATCGAGATTTCGAAAGAGCCGTACTGCTTCGACAAAAGGAACTTCAATTGCGGGAAGTCATTCAACAAGAGCGTGCTTCAACGATTCAAACAGAATACGAAAATTTTCCTTTAGTGACGGAAACGGACATAGAAGAGGTGGTCGCTTCGTGGACAGGCGTCCCTGTAAAAGCCTTAAAAAATGAAGAAAAAAGTAATCTAGTTCACATGGAAGAGCATATTAATCAACGTGTTATCGGCCAAGAGGCTGCAGTAAGTGCCGTGGCCCGAGCTGTCCGTCGTGCTCGAACGGGATTAAAGAATCCGAACCGACCTATGGGCTCCTTTTTGTTCTTAGGACCTACTGGAGTTGGAAAGACAGAATTAGCTAAGACACTTGCGAACTTCCTTTTTGGGGATCCTAAAAAGGTTATTCGATTTGATATGAGTGAATTTATGGAGAAATACGAGGTGAGTAAATTACTAGGAGCACCTCCTGGGTATGTTGGATACGAAGAGGGAGGTTTGTTAACCGATCGAGTCCGACGTAATCCCTATTCCGTGATTCTTTTCGATGAGGTTGAAAAAGCGCATCCAGATCTTGTTCATATTCTGCTTCAGATTTTTGATGACGGACAAGCCACAGATGCATTTGGAAATGTAGTAGATTTTAAAAATACACTCATCATTCTTACTTCTAATATTGGCTCTAAAGAGCTCATGAATGAAAAGAATGTTGGGTTTCTTGAAAACGATTCGAAAGACACCGCTCGGCATAATGATGTCCTGAAGGTTCTTAAAAGAACCTTCCCTCCCGAATTTCTTAATCGTATTGACGAAACTGTTTTATTTAATCGCCTAGGCGAGATAGAACTTAAAAAGATTGTTCAACTTCTTATAGATGATTTAAATCACACACTCGTTAAACATAAACTTCAAATTACTCTGACACCAAGTGCTGTAGATCTTCTGGTCAAAAATACTGCCAAAGACCGAACCTATGGAGCGCGACCCCTTCGTCGGGCAATCCAAAAAATGGTTGAGGATCCTCTGGCTGAACTGATGTTAGGCTTCGATTGCATTCCGTCTGGAGAAGTCAACTTTGATTGCTCCGGAGAGAAGTTAGTCCCGATCTTAATTGAGTCGAAATCTCTCATCGGAGTTAGTGAATGACTCTAAGGGAATGTTTCAAATCAGTTCTAATGATCGGACTAATGTTTATTGCGCTGACCTCAAGTAGTAATTTGAAAGCTCAGGACCCGGATTCCATCTCGGCTATCGAAATTCGGGGCATATCGAAAGTTTCTAGAGAAACGATTCTTTTTAGAACTGGATTAAAGATCGGGGACGAGCTTAAGACCATTGATTTCACCAAAGCACTGCAGGCTCTTTGGGACATGAAAGCTTTTGACGATATCAAAATTTCAGTTGAAGATACAGAACAGGGAAAAAAAATCGTACTTACTGTCGTTGAACGACCAATTATTAAGGAAATAGACTACCGAGGCGGCACAGAAATAGGACTGACGTCAATCAAGGATAAAGTTAAAGATAAAAAAGCGGATATTCGAATAGATGCTCCCTACGACCCAGATGCAGTTCGGAAAGTCAAAGATATTATCGTGGATTTGGCTGCTGAGAAAGGCTTTAGGTCTCCAAGTATTGAGGTTAGTTTGGAACCAATGGGTCCAGGGCTAGCCCGACTTCTGTTCGATATCAAAGAAGGCGGAAAGAATCGCATTTACCATATTCGGTTTAAAGGCAACCAGGTCTTTAATGAAAAACAATTGAAATCGATCATGAAAACCAGTGAGCATAACTGGTTGCTTAGTCCGATCACTTCAAAAGATTTATTGATTGATAAAAGCCTTGATGAGGACATGGAACTCCTCAAAAAAGCATATTGGCTAAAGGGATATAAAGATGTGTTTATCAGTAAACCCGATATCAGAATTGAAGACTTTACTACCGATAAGAATAAGAAAAAAAATCTGACCTCAATCGCACAAGGTCGTTCGCCCTCCTATGACCTGCGAGCAACTCTGACATTTCAAATCGTGGAGGGAGAGCCCTTCTATGAAGGAGACATCAAAATCGAGGGAAACAAGATTTTCACTGAAGCTTTTTTTATTGATAAATATGCCATTGCAAAACGGGACAATAGTTCAATAGTCGCCAAGTTTTTGGATCTTAAGCCTCTGCGCTCGTCAAATAAAACCGCGTTTTTTGATTTAGGTGCATTAAATGAAGCTCAAGATAAAATTCGAGAAGGTTATAGCAATGCTGGCTATATCCTTTTTCGAGCTGAACCTTCCTTTGTTACCCGTATCGTAGATGGGAAGAATTTTGTCGACATCACTCTAAAAGTCGAAGAGGGTGAGCGATTTACCATTCGAGATATCACGTTTGTAGGTAATGACAGCACTAAAGACAAAGTTTTGAGGCGCTCTTTTCTTCTAAGGGAGGGGGATACCTTTGGACGCGAGGCTTTCAAAGATTCCATGCTTCGCCTCAGTCAATTAACTTTTTTTGATGTTAAAGAGTCGGAACCCAAAGTTGAAATCGTTCCTGATAAAAATCAAGTCGACCTCACTATAAAGGGGGTTGAAGCTGGGATCAATGAACTCTTATTCAACGGAGGATACGGTGAACTCTATGGTTTTTCGTTGGGTATGTCTTTTGCTACCAAGAATCTAGGTGGGAATGGTGACGCACTCCAAGTAAGTGTCAATTCTGGGCAATTTCAAAAGGCTATCAGTCTTTCTTTAATGCAGCCTTATGTGGCCGATTTACCCTACAGTTTGTCTACCAGTATATTTAGCAGTTCTACAAACTATGATGCATCTAGGGTGGGTAATGCCAATGCTTATTCACAAACTACGAAGGGTCTATCCATCGGAACAGGTGCACGTCTCAGTAATTTTTTTAAAGATAAACAGTGGGCCTATTTTACCGAAATTAGTCTAGGTTACTCATGGCGGATTGTACAAATTAGTGGCGGTCAGAATTACTATTTTCGGAATGCGAATAATGAACTGACCTCAGATGTCAGTTTGAGCATTAGCTATAATACGGTCGATAATCCTTTCAAACCAACTGAAGGTACTCGCTTGACCTACTCTTATTCCTACGGTGGGTGGCAGTTTGGTGGCGATCGGCCTAATCAACGAAGTAATTACGAATTTGTCAATTACTTCAATTTAGGAGAGAGAAATATATTTGGGTTCAACATGGCGTATGCTCATATTCAAGATTTGAGCAACCAAGGTCTGCTTTTGTACAACTTCTTTAGACCCGGAGGAGAAAATTCAATTCGTGGTTATCGATACGGGCAGGTGGGCTCACTCGAATATGATCCCAATGGCTTTCCTGTTGTCGTGGGAGGAAATAAACAATTTGTGGCTAATTTTGAATATGCTTTTAAGATTGCTGACGCGTTCAGATTCGTCATCTTCTATGATGCAGGAAATGCATGGGCTCCTGGAAAACGAGTCTTTTCTGAGGCATTAAGACAGTCTGTGGGAGCTGAACTGAGATTCTTTCTACCCATTAGCCCAGCTCCTATGCGTTTAATCTGGTCAACAAAGCTAAATCCGTATGCCTATGATTTCTATGGAAAGAATGATTTTCAGTTCTCTATCGGTACTACTTTTTAGTTTTTTCTCGTTCAATTGACTATTATTGGATAAAATACAGGACTATTCTTTGGGGAGTTTTATGAAACTAAGAAATTGGTTTTTTGTGTTTCTAACGTCTTTTATTGCGGTCGCCCAAGATGCAGTTGTGGATACTAATCCTCGCTTTGCGATATTTATCCCTCAACAAGTTTTGCAATCTACAACCCGAGGTAAAAAATTACTATCTGAATTTCAGGTAGTTGAAAAAAATTGGTCAGATAAAATCGAAGCCAAACAAAAAGAAGGACAAGATCTCCAAAAACAACTTACTTCAGCCTCCATTGATGATGCAGCCAAAGAAAAGATCAATCGTCAATTGCGTGACTTGGATTTTGATTTCAAAAAGATGCAAGAAGATGCTCAAGCTGAAGTGGGAAAAGCACAACAAAAAATCCAAGTCCAATTCAATAATGAAATCACTCCTATTGTAGAAGCAGTTGCTAAGGAGCGAAAGCTTCAGATGATCGTGAATTATCAACAAGGACTGTACACAATTTTCGATGCAGTTTGGGGACTCGATTTTACCAACGAAGTTTCCAAGCGTTACGATGCTGCTACGACCGAGAAATCTCCTGCGGCCAAGACATCATCTTCCTCCCCGGCGCCAACAAAAAAGAAATAGTATTATTAACTCGATCAATCCTTAATAAAAAGGCTCCACTAGAGCCTTTTTATTTATCACAAGAAAGATTTCAGTCTTTCCCGGTCGACCCATACCCTTGGTTACCTCGTGGGGTCCCGCTTAAAGCATCGAGAGTGGATACGCAATTCCATTGAATGGTATGACAGGAAGCAATAATCAATTGTGCAATGCGATCTCCGCGTTGGATACAAAAGGTTTCTTTTCCGTGGTGGATCAGTAGCACTTGTACTTCTCCCCGATAGTCAGCATCAATCGTACCGGGAGCATTTAACACCGTGATACCGTGCTTCAATGCAAGTCCTGAACGGGGACGGATTTGTCCTTCATAGCCAGCTGGTATCGCCAAGGCAATCCCTGTGGGGATGAGTCGTCTCTCTCCTGGCTGCATCTCAACGTGCTCCCTCTCGGGTAATGCAGCTCGAAGATCAAAACCTGCTGCAAGGGAACTACCTTGCTGTGGTAGCGCAAGACCTTGTCCATGAGGAAACTGAAAAATTGATACGCGAAGGCTCATATAGTCCTTATTAGTTGGCCACAGGCTGCTTGAATATCTCGTCCTCTTGATTTTCTCACGGTTACAAAACACCCACGATCTCTCAAGATTTTACTAAAGTTCTCAAGATTTTCTCGAGAAGGTTCTTTCTGGTCACTTGCATCATGTTCATTCATAGGTATCAAATTAACATTATGTTGATGCTTCAAACTACCGAGCCATTCAACAAGTTGTTCTGCATCTTGGCGCTTATCATTAATTCCTTCCATCAAAACATACTCGAAGGTCAGTTTTTCATTAGGTCTCAGATTCCAAGAGTCTAGGGAGCGCCGTAGTCGAGTTAAATTGTAGACTCGATTGATCGGCATAGAGGATGAACGGATCTCATCGGTTGTGGCATTTAGTGATATGGCCAAAAGAGGTCGAGGACGCATGCGAGCGAGTCGCTCAATGCCGGGAACTAGTCCACTCGTTGATACGGTGATACGCCTAGGGCTAATATTGAGACCAAGAGGATGAGATAAGATTTGAATCGCTTGATGTACATGTTTGAGATTATGTAGTGGTTCACCCATTCCCATAAAAACCAGGGTCAGGTGGTCGGGCGTTCGAGGGCCTAAAGCTCTCATAAGGACTAGTACCTGACCCACGATTTCGCCTCCTTCTAGATTTCGTTTAATACCCATGGCGCCCGTGGCACAAAAGGTGCAGCCCATAGCGCAACCTACCTGACTAGAAATACAAAGAGTCACCCTCGATGTTCTAACCTTACGGGGCATATGCACAGCCTCGATATGCTCTCCATCAATTAGACCCAAAATACATTTGGTTGAACCATCTTCAGAATATAGAGCCTGAGACATGATTGGCAGAGATGTATCAGTCTCATTGTCTAGCCAGCTGATAACTTTCTTTGATAATAAAGGACGGTCTTCCTCCCACTGCCACTGACGCTGCAACTGACTAAAGACATACTGCGGTCGTCCTGGACAGCCCATGGACGCAAGATTCTCTGGAGTTAAACCAAACACATTTGGTTTGGCTTTTCGTTCTGGAGCAGGGTGGTCCCAAGCAAAATTCACTTGGTCCCCGAAATAATTTCAACCTGACGGATACGTACTGGATATTCAGGAACATTTTGCATCCCTTTTCTCCACTCGACTCGTACTTTGCTGATCCGATCAACCGTGTCCATACCTTCGACAACTCGGCCAAAAGCACAGTATCCAATCCCGGCCTCAGAGCGGTCTTTAAAGTCGAGCCGGGCATTATCAACAGTATTGATATAAAACTGAGAATTGGCAGTGTCCGGAGCTGTTTCCCGAGCCATCGCAATTGTTCCCCGGGTATTTTTCAGTCCACCCTTAAATGTTTGTTCCGATTCATTCGGTATAGGTTCATGGGTTGGTTTTTCACTTAGGTCTTCAAGATGTCCGCCGCCTTGAATTACAAATCCTTCGACGACACGATGAA
>CAWULW010000015.1:0-9654 GCA_963923615.1 uncultured Holophagaceae bacterium | reverse complement strand
ACCTTAGGGTGGGGAGCTGCACGCCCCATGCGAATGCGGTCACCCAAGAGGGCCCCTCCGGTAAACGGTGACGAGGGATCAATCGCCAGAATCCCGACGCGCTGGCCTTGCGCTAACAGATGACGCGCCCATTGATCCGTCAGGGTGGATTTTCCGCTACCTGGACTCCCTGTGATGCCGATGACACGTGCACGACGGGGAACCTTCAGAAGTTCACGAGCGAGTGCAGGAGTCTCCGAGTGACCGTCCTCTAACCAGGAAATACCCCGCGCGAGGGCCCGGAGGTCTCCTTGAAGAATGGCCTGGGCGAGGGATGGGGCATCGAGCATGTCTTTTAGATTGCCCCACCTCTCGTCCGTTGAATAGTTAGGTGAATAGTAAGGTGAATGGTGAGGCAGGTTTTTTAGGGTAAACCTAGCCGTCTAGCCAAGAAAATGAAGGTCCCGCAGAGGGTCAGCAGAAGGGTGAGAGAATGGAAGGGCAACATCTCTCACCCCTCTTTTTTTCTGAGTGTCTATGAAAACCTGGTTAAAGCGTTATTGGATGCTCGCCGTTGTCCTCGGTGTGACGCTGTTGTATGTTCCACTGTCGGGACGATCGGAAAACCAAAATCTAAAAGTTAAGCATCTCGAACTCTTCAGCGAAGTCTTATCGATTCTGCAAAAAGAATCGAATGAATCGGGCCAAAAAATTTCGGAATATGCAATCGACGGCATGCTATCCACGCTTGATCCGCATTCCAGTTATTTTAATGAAGCGGAGTGGCGGAGAATGCGCGAGGACCAACACGGTTCCTACTACGGCATTGGCTCGACCATTCAAGAGCAAGACAACGGGATTGTGATTATTTCTCCGGTCAAAGGTGGTCCCGCTGATCGTATGGGGATTCGTTCCGGCGATATTATTCGCGAGATCAATGGCGAGACGACCGAAGGTATTTCGTCTGCTCAAGCTCAACAAAAACTGCGAGGCGAAAAAAATACTGCCGTTAAAATCAAAATTCAACGGATTGGGGTTGCGGAACTGATCCCCTACACCTTAATTCGCGCAGAAATTCCCAACAACAGTCTGTACGCCGTCTTTATGCTCAATGCCACCACGGGCTATATTCTGATTCGCGATTTTGGTGAGACGACGAATGATGAGTTCCGTAAAGCCCTGCTGAATCTTAAGAAACAAGGGATGGAAAGTTTGATTCTCGATCTTCGTGGAAATGGCGGAGGCTTGTTGAACGCTGCCGTGGGCATTTGCCGACAGCTTCTGGGTCCTCAGCAGTCCATTGTCACCATTAAAGGTCGAGATGCCACCGATGACATCGAAGAAATTGCTACCGAAGAATCGGATGTGCTCGATTCTTTTCCGTTGGTCTGCTTGATCAACCGAGGCTCTGCGAGTGCCAGTGAAATTGTGTCGGGCGCCATCCAGGACCATGATCGGGGTCTCGTCGTGGGAACGACCTCATGGGGAAAAGGATTGGTTCAGAGTGTCATTCCTTTGGGCCGTTCCCGAGGCGTCGCCATCACCACGGCACGCTACTATACCCCGAGCGGACGACTGATCCAACGCAACTACTCCGACAGTCTCGATGACTACCTGAATCCCGAACAAGAAACGGACCATGCCGTAGCACCGTCGGGCGAAGCCTTCACGACCGATCTAGGTCGCAAGGTGTACGGGGGAGGGGGCATTAACCCGGATGTTTTTGTGACCCCGGCGCGCCTGTCGCCTTGGATGGTCGATCTACGCTTACGCCAAAATGCTTTTTTTCGCTTTGCGGTGATTGAAAAAGAAAAACAAACCTATCGCGCAGGCCAACCCATTGATGAAGGGGTCGTCAAACGTTTTCGACGATGGCTTGATGAAGCTCAGGTCACTTATGACGCCAGTCAATGGGAGACCCATGTGGATTCAATTAAGGAATTTCTCGCTCTAGAATTCACGAATCTTTTTTATGACACTCAACAAGGCCAAAAGTTTTTGATGCAGTCGGATCCTACGGTACTAAAAGCACTCGAACTTATGCCCGAGGCTCAAATTTTGTTCAAGCGAAAACAACTTCAGGATAAAACCAAAACACCCGTGCAACGAACCTAGACCCCCTTCGTTTTACCGATGGGAGGATGATCATAATTGAACATTCTTTGTGGTGTAGACTTACTCAGGCTTGCAAGGCTCGATTTCACTACCTTGCCATTCGATGGTCTGATAACAATATGGTTCGCACTAAACTCAAAAAACAAGGCCTCGGCGGTGAGGTCGCTTCGGGTGATCATGCCGGACGTCTCCAAAAACGAGCACCCGTCACACCGAGCGACCCGGTCACGACACCACGAACGAAGATTTGTACACAGTGTGCTAAAAGTTTTCGCGTGGATCCGGGAAAAAAGTTTTACTTGTGTTCCGATTGTTATCGAAGAACGTTTCTTCGCAAAAAGGCTACCTCGAACTTTGACACTCGCATCCTCACCTCCATTGTGTGTAGTCGCTGCGGCACCCGATCGTATTTACCCTTCGTGCCTAATCAGCATGAGAACGCCCTCTGTCGTTCCTGTTATGCTGATCAAAGGACGGCGCCTTCTTTGATAACGCCTCCGACGAAAGTTTAATTCCCTAATAAGATATGAAGAGGTCATTGATATGAGGTATGATCGACTGCGTTGGCGACATGTGTTTGCGATGATCATCGCCTGTGTCTCTCTCATGGCCCAAGGGACTCAAGCGAAACCCACAAATTCTGCAGAGGAAGCTCGGCAAAGGTTTCTTCGCACGCTCGATGCGATCCAAGACGCTTGGTTTGGTAAACCCTACCAATCCATCACCACCGCTCGCCTGAAAGGCAATTTGCGGATCACCCTCTCCGGGGCCGTGATCGACCAAAAAATAGATTCGGTCACCCAAGGCCAGATTCAATCTAAGGCTAAGTCGGGCAATGTGGCGCTTGAGGTGGACTCGATTTATTTTGCGAACGGAGATTATCAAACTATAGCCTCAGGCGATTTGGGCAATGTAATCGCTCAGCGCCGAGGCAACCGAGGTTTTGTTTATTCTCAAGACCAAGGAACCTACACCACGGCCATCGATAAAGTGTCTGGGGATATCCCCTTGACCTACCTTTCTTGGTTTCGACAGTGTCTCAATGACTTAAAAGCTGCCTATGTTGACGGCAAAGGATTTAAGGCCACCCTCGTAGGCGAAGAGGGTTCAGGATCACGGGCCGTCCAACGGATTCGCTTTGAGTCCCCGACCTCAAAATTTGATAGTCGAAAAAGAGAGCAGCTACTTACGGACACCCTAGGTTTTTGGAAACGCGGGATTCTAGAACTCGTCATTGATCAGAATTCTCAACTTCCTATCCGCATGGAATTTCAAAATCCTGAGCAAGGAGTGAATACCCGAGTAGATTTTAGCTATGGACCCAATAAGCGTCTCCAAGCAGCGTCATTTTCCAATAATTCGGTTGGGTTCCAAGGACCGGGCTATCTGCGTTTGGGCTATAACAACCAAGGGCACATCAATTATCTTTCGGGAGAACTCTCCAGCGAAGGAAAAAGCATAGCTTTTGAATTGAACATCGCGTGGTCGCAAGAGTCCCCAGCGAGCGTCCTGACGGCCACTCCGCCTATGACCGCCAAAAAGAAAGGGAAAGAAGAATTTGAAACGGGAGTCCTGTTGGGTCTCGCCGGACACATTTTTGATTTACAAAAAAATGGACTCAACCTTCGCAGTGTTGCCGTGAGTCCGAAGGCTCCTTGAGATTTAGAGAGTCGCTTTTTTGGACCAGTCGAGGTACTCTAAAAGCCCTAATCCTGAGGGATTAGACTTCACTTTCTAAGGGGCTGTTCCGGTTTCGACAGGATAAGGCTCTTGGTAGCGATGCAGGCGGGAGTTGGTCAGCAGGCTCCCTCATCAAGCCGACCCCATTTAACTGCCAACTTTAATTCTGAATTGGCTGTTGCTGCCTAAGCAATTAGGCATCGACCGAGTCGCAGTGATCGCTAGGTAGCTGTCTCGTTAAACCTTCTTACGGGTGACTTCGGTCTGCCGGACGGGGGTGCTAGCTGGAGGTTCGATCTGTTCCCGGCGAACCTTGAGATCTAGGGAACTCCCTCGCTGGAACGGCTCGTTCACTTTCCCCCAGTGTTGGATTCGAGTGAACCAAGCCTGTGGATGAATCCTGCCTAGACGTATCTTGGACGCGAGTTCAATTCTCGCCAGCTCCACCATCTTCCCCCATCCCCTCATCTGATCAGGGGATGGTATTAAGGGGTTTGAAATCCTTGAGCGTATTTCTTTTGAAGTACCTCGGGGGATTCGTCGCTTCGAATAATTTGTCGTTGGGTATAGCCGGCATCTAGAATTAATTGATTAATCTCTGCATCGGTCATAGTGATCTCTTTTGCGAACCCGACAATGACAACGCGTGTTTTAAAATCCACAAGGACTTTTTGAACGCCTTGAATCTCTTTGAACTTATCTTCAATACTCGAGGCACAAAAAGCACACACCATACCCCGAATATCAATGACGAGGGATGAGGGCACCGAAGTCTGGGGAGAGGGATTCAACCAAAGAAGGCTGCTCAGGGTAAGGGAGGTAATCCAGGACACGAGGGCTCCAAGAGTTAAAAGAGATGCATCACAGAAAGGAACAGTTTACCGCGCGACTCGCCCGATACATGCACGCCGGCATCGACCCACCAACGCCGTGCGACCCAGCGAACCATGGGGGCCACGGAACGTTCCGTATGATGGCGCCGTTCCATTTGTCCTTGCAGACCAAACCAAAACGTCGGTTGATTATACGACGATTCCCAAGGGGCATAGAGGGCTTGCATGGTCGTCATCTGCTGGGTCGCCAAGGGACTCTCGAACCATTCGTGAGACATGCGAGCATACACTTGGGTGGTTTCATAATCTGCTGAGAGCGTTCCCTCGAAACCCAGTTTCGACGGTTGGGACGAAAGATGCTCACGAACCTGAAACGGACCCCCCATAAGATACACATTAAAGATGCCGTCTTCGAGATAACTGCGACGCACCACCCAGGAGCCTTGGATGCCTTGCGAAGTGATCGCGCCACTGTAGGAGGTGGCATCCCATTCCAGGCGCGAGACCTTGAGGGCCAGCGTGGAGGAATAACCGTAGCTCAGATCGTAACGATTCAGATGGGGTCCCTGAAACACCATGCCCATCTTGGTACCTTTAGGAACAAAATCGGTGGCCCCAAGGCCGAGGGCTAGAGCCCCACTTATCAGCGCACTTCGACCGAACCGTAGCCACATACGGTAAGTTTAATCTACTAAAATAATCTCATGCCTTCTTTTCGATTCCTACTCCGTGATCTAACTTTTTGGATCATGTGCATCGGCTTAGTCGGCTACACCTACCGATACGGTCAGGCCCCGCCTCGCATCACCCTGGCATCCTTCAGGAACGCGTCGTCACTAGCGGGCCTTCAGGGCCAGGCCCATCCCGAGGATTTTGTTTGGAAGCCAGGCGCGCCAATGACCCATGAACGTCGGGGTCATCGTCTATCGGTATTGGAGGATGGACGGATATTGGTTTCCGGAGGACTCGTAGGCGTGGGGAGCGTTATCCAACCCAATCGATATTTATCAAGCAGTGAACTTTATGATCCCCAGCAAAGCCGATGGCGTCTGATTCCTAATTTGGCGGCTCGTTTTCGTCATACGTCCACCGCCCTACCCTCAGGAGAAGTGATTCTCATTGGAGGTCAAAGTCAAGAAGAATCTCTGGCCTCCACAGAAATCTTTGACCCCCAACACAATCGCTTTCGGCCGGGTCCAGAACTCACCAAATCCCGTCGCCTTCATACGGCTACGTTACTTGCGAACGGAAGAATCTTGGTGGCGGGAGGCTATTCGGGGTCTCAACAAAGTACGCCTTTTCTCTATCCCTATGGACCATATCAGCTTTTAGAATGCGAAGAAATAGATCCTGTGGGCTCGACCCCGCCTGTGATCTCTTTCATGGAACGACCTCGAGAACTCCATAGTGCAACCCGCTTGGCCGACGGCCGGGTGTTGGTTGCTGGAGGTGTATGGGGAGACGCTACCCTCAGTGCCTGTGAGATCTATGACCCGAAGCGTCGGACGTGGCAGGCAGCGGCATCCATGAAGGTCCCTCGAACCCGCCACACAGCCACCCTACTCCCCGACGGACGTGTGTTAGTGATTGGGGGTTCGACAGGAAAAGCCATCGATCAAACTGGAATTGAGCCCATCCCAAATGTATACGCCAGTTGTGAAATCTATGACCCTAAGGCCGACCGTTGGACGCTGACCGACTCCTTGCGTTGGCCCCGAACCGCATTCATGGACGCCTTGGTATTGCCCAATCAGACTATCCTCGTCGCTGGTGGATTCGGGAGTGGCAACTACGCCAGTAACGAAACTTGGGAACTCTTTGATTTGGCCACCGAAACTTGGAGTGTCTATGGAAGTTGGCAAGTACCCTTGCATGGTCACCGCTTGGCCTATCTGCCATCAGTCAATCAAGTCTTTCGTGTAGGAGGACTTTCCAAGGGCTTGAGCGTCAACACGACTTCGGTGTGGGACCTCACCACACATCCGATAGGTCGTTTTCCTAAACTGGATATTCAGACGTATATCAAGGATCAGGGCCCCGAAACAGTCGTGGACCTTCAAGCAGATTTCGATCAGGGAGTTGCGACCATCACTCCTGATATCGGTCCTGTCTCGCAAGGTCAACGCACTCTTTTCTCCATCCAAAAGCAAACGGAATTGACCCTGACTCTAGATAAGCGATACCTCAAGATGACCCGAACATTTCAGGTCCAACCGGCGCCTCCAAATCGTCCCAAGTCCACTGAACGCGGATCGAAACGTTGAGGCCTAATTCACGGTCACGATAAATCGGGATTTACTTGAATTCGTCCCCATGACACTGATGGCATTTGAATTCGTACTCTCATTGTCTGTCACAATCAGCCGATCGCCAACTCGACGAAAGGATCGCTTGACCCAGGAGCGTGTTTCAAATCCAATCAGAAATCGACTACCCTTCAATTCGGTCTTTTCTTCGCTGAAGAGGGGCAAGCCTGTTTCGTCGACCCACACCGTGAGCTCATCTAGATAGGATTTCATACTTTTACGATTCGCTTCAGTGAGCGGTTTATTGACTTTGAATTGGAGTTTACGGAGGGTTTGTCCATTTCGAACCTCCGGCGTTTCACTCATCAGTTGGCTGACACTGAGGGTTCGAAGAAGATCATCGCTATGCGCTAGGAGCATATCCATCGTCGTGGCGTTAAATGAATTCATCAGCCCACGCAGAGGGCTAGGGCTCTCCGCAGATTTGAGACTCTGAGTAGCTTCATTGCGAACACGCTCCAAATCTTCTTGAGACCACTGGATGCGAAGCCCACTGGAGGTGTGATCAACCGTGACCTCCATGGATCCCGAAGCCTGGGTGGCCTTTTTATCTTCGGTGGATACCGAGGAGGCCACCGCTTTAACCTGAGCTCGTAGCGGTTGACGGTTATTGAGTTTTTCAAGCGTCGTTTTCAGGTCAGAAAGTCCATCGGCTCTGCCCAGGGTTGTGATGAGCCCCATCAAAATCATTATTCGATACGTCATGGTGTACTCCGTTCAAGTTCTCAACATGGAATGAATTTACGAGATCTCTCTATGGTCTCAAATCATGTTGAGGACTGTCTATCTTTATCAACGACAGACACCGAGCTGTACCCTTCATGGGTGCAACCCTGCGCTGCGAGACCAATGATGCTCTCGTGCCTTGACCGGGTTCGTTTATCCTGAATACGAGGGAGATGCAACACGTGAGGCTAGAGGGAGGGTTATCAGATTGGAATTGGAGTCATGGACTCAAACTAGGACTCTTTCCCATGACCTATCTTCAGTCCCTTTTAACGCAGTCGGGCTATGGTATCCCCACGCCCTGTGTGATCACGCTCGTGACGGATCGATCCTGCTATGGATGCGGCATGATGCGATCGCTCAATGCGTTATGGCAGGGTGAGTGGGGCCTGGCCTGGCAATCTCATCGACTTGGAATCGTCGTATGGGCCGTACTCGCCTACTTATGTGTGCAGCAATGCATCCTCCTCGGATCCCATCTTTACCGTTCAACCCCTCGATCACGTCCAGACAGGGGTAATCCTCGCTAAAAAAGAAAGAGGGTCATAGGGATCTATTTAAAGTCCTATAGAATAAAAAACTTATTCCTACAGGAGCGGGCATGTCCGAATTTTCTCTCACCGAACAAATGATGATGACCAAAGATCTGACCGACCAACAGAAAGTTCTGTTTGACTCTCAGTTCAGTTCTGCCAAAAAGGATCGAGGGCTCATCTTAGTTCTCTCGGTTTTGCTCGGCTATTGGGGCGTCGATCGTTTCATACTCGGAGATTTTGGCCTGGGGATTTTAAAATTACTCACCTTTGGCTTGTGCGGTATTTTGTGGATCATTGATATCTTTAGGATTCAAGGAGCCGTCGATGATTACAACCGCAAAAAGGCTCAAGAAATTTTGATGACCATTAAGATGATGGGTTAGTGCTTCACACCAAAGTCCGTCACGTCATTCTCCGCTATCGTAGTCACACCGAGAGGAACCGCGACGCCCGAGTATCCGCTCGCCCCATGCGAGCAGTGGAAGCGTTAGGGTCGGGTAAAGATTCCGGCGAGGCCTCGCGGACCCTCGGTGACTCGCCGCGCCGCGATGACCATGCGAGCAGGTCGAGTAGCTTTAGCGGGGAGAAACCACAACCGGCCTACAAACGAAGCGGCGGGGATAGAGGGGGCTGTAAGCTGTCGAGTAACGTTTAAGCCAAATGGGTTGCGATCGGGTCGCGGCTGAGTCACAGCTCCCGAATAAGTTGATGCCGCATCGGATCCCGTGAGCGCACCCGAGCTGCTCAGGGTCCACTGCGTGGCTAAACGCGTGGAGATGGAGCGAGGCTGAGCTTCGTAGCGGCCGGCAAGTTGCGTGAGATTAACCGCACTCGATACGGCAGTGGCTTCAGTGGCGGGAACGACGCTAAAACTTCCCACCGTCCCTCCGCTCAAGGAGGCAGAAACTACTCCTTGGGTATTAAAGGTTAAAGCGAGGTTCACGGCGAGGGTGGGTCCCAGGGTGTCTTCGGCATACGATAAGACAGCCGTACCAGAATATATCTGAGGATTCACCGCGCTGAGTTGGCCTACCAATTGCAAACCCGAATCGGTGACCAAGGAAAAAGTATGATCTTCTTCAATTAATAAGGAAGCCTCCGATCCTGTTTCAAGGGTCGTGGTGAGCGTGCCCTCGTAGATCCCTTGAATCGAGGTAGATGAGGAAAGCATAGGAGGTAAAACCTGACTCGCGGACCCCCCGCATCCCACGAGACCTAGTAGCAACGAGGCCCCCACGAGCCCCAGGGCCAGCATCCATTGAGACCCTGCTTTTTTACACCTCTGGCTCATTGTGCCTCCTCAAAATCCTTAGACCCATAATACACAATGGGGGTGGTATCGGGACCCTCCAAGAGGGACTCGATGCTTAAAGCATGTAAGGCCTAGGGTTAAATGTATCCCATTGGTCCGGGAGACAGGATTTGAACCTGCGACCCTCTGCTCCCAAAGCAGATGCGCTACCAGGCTGCGCTACTCCC
>CAWULW010000014.1:0-9697 GCA_963923615.1 uncultured Holophagaceae bacterium | reverse complement strand
GAAGCTGCGCAACAATGGGCGCCGCATCATGAAGGCCGATCATCGTCCAATTACCTTCATCCCAGTGCGACCGTCCAGGGTCACTTCCGCGACTGCGTTTTTGGACCCGGAGCGGCACCTCCAAAGGATCACCACGACAGCCATGCATTCTGGTTTCATGATCAGACAGGCCAAGTCAGGATTAATCTGTAGTCTATGGATCCTAGACTCTTACAAGCTCTCGATCAGTGGGATCTTAAATCCCCTCAGCGGCTTGCAGGGGATGCGGGTGCACGTCGTTATTTCCGTGTCGAACACAGTGCCCTCGGCACTGCGATCGTGGTGCTGTATCCCCTGGGTCCTGGGGGAAAGTTGCCGCATGCGTACAGTGATTTCCTCAGTCTTCAAAAATATCTCGATCCGGTCATTCTCGTGCCGACCATTCTTCAGGAAGATGCTGAACACGGACTGTTGTTGCTCGAAGACCTGGGTGATATCACTCTCGAACAACGCCTGATGGAACACCCCGAGGAAGAAATCCGCTGGGCCCAGCAGATTGCTACGATGAATAAAAACTTTCTCGGCATACTCACCGAAGGGGCCCCTGAGGGAGTATTTTTTATGAATCGAAGTTTTGATGTTACTAAATTTGACGCCGAGTGGGCATATGCTAAGAAACATTTCTTTCATGAATTTTTACACACGGAAGTTCCTAAATGGCTTGATCGCATCATGGAGGATGTGCATCAAAGCCTCGCTCAACGGGCTCGCTTTTTTACGCATCGAGATTTTCACGTCCGTAATCTCATGGTTCGAGGTGATCGCTTAGTCTGTATCGATTTTCAAGATGCGCGTCGCGGAGCCGCGACATATGACCTCGCCAGTATTGCTTTTGATGGTTACTGGGATTGGTCCAAGGAAGCCCGCTCCGTCATGCTTCAAAAAATACAAGGGGAATTAGGCTGGAGCCCCCAAGATCTATGGGAGGAACTAACCCTCAGTGGCCTGCAGCGCAACTTCAAAGCTCTCGGTACATTTGGTTATCAGTTCTTACATCGTAAAAAAAATCGATTCGCCCCGAGCATTCTTCGGACTCTGATTCACTGCAAATATCACTTCGAGCGACTTAATTTAGGTGAAGGAGTCACCTTTTTGCATCGACTGGCACGTCAGGCCGAAGGTCAACTGGATAAACTTGGAGGGCTAGGCGGAGAGGATAAAACGGGCTCCTCGAAGTAGGATCTCCGGATCTTACACCCTACAGGGAGTGGGATGGAGGGACCTTATCGAGGTCGCCACTCAATATCGGCGACGTCGCTCGCCTTATTTTCCGCACGAGCGACGGCAAAAAGCCAGTCTCCCAAACGGTTGAGATATTCCAGGACATGGGGATCTATGATTTCTCCGTGACTCAGGAGTACCACTTGACGTTCGGCCCGGCGACAGACCGTTCGAGCAACGTGAGCGAAGGCGGCGCCCGGAGATCCCCCGGGAAGTACAAACGCAGTCATCGGACCCGCTAGGTCGGTCAGACGATCAATATCGAGTTCCATATCGGAAATCGACCACGTCGTTTTTTGCATCTTATGTTCAAGTAAATCCTTTTTTTCCTCCGGAGTGGCCAGGAGCGCACCTAACACAAAAAGATCGTCCTGAACTTTTTGAAGATGAGTAGCACTCACCACCGCCTCATGAGCATATAGACGTAGCACCCCGAGTGAACTGTTGAGTTCGTCGAGCGTGCCATATGCCATCAACCGAGGATGACTTTTGGTCACGCGAACGCCCCCAAATAAATCGGTACTACCGTTGTCGCCGTGGCGGGTATAAATTTTCATCCTTCGGTCACCTAGAGAGGATCTATCAAGGTAGAGTCTCACGACCGAACGGTCTAGAAAAAAATACTCGCCAAATGAAGGGCCTTATAGATTAAGGCTTGGAGCGATGTTGTTCCGACCACGCTTGGGGGTCCTGTTGCCAGGCCTGGAGACTCCTCACCGCGTCGGCTCCTAGGACAGTCTGGGCATGCTCAATCAGGTTTTCAAAGGTACCCAAGGTTTGAAGTGGGACTCCGTGGCGCATGAAGGCCTGATGTGATGTCTGAAACCCGTAGGTAAAGATTGCGATTACGGAGCGTACCTGAGCACCTTCGGCTCGAAGAGCTTCCACACAGCGCAGGGACGAACCGCCGGTCGAAATCAAATCTTCGACGAGGACAATCGAGTGATGGTCGCAGGACTGACCTTCTACTTGGCGACCCAAGCCATGAGCTTTAGGTTCTGGTCGAACATAGACAAACGGAAGCGAGAGATGGTGAGCTACCAGCATCCCCCAAGGAATCCCCGCGGTCGATGTTCCAGCAATCATGGTTGGTTGCAACGGTGAAGCTAAACCCGCAAGACCCTCCGCAATCCGGGTGCGTACCATCGGCTCTCCAAGAAGCGTTCGATGATCACAATAAATGGGAGCCTTCAGTCCACTCGACCAATGAAAAGGGTCATGGGGTTTCAACTGAACCGCGCCTAAGGCAAAGAGATCGGCTTCCACCTGCCACGTCATGGGAGATCGAGCTCCGCGACCGGCTGTTTACTCATGTAACGCTCAGCGCCATCACAAAATAACGTGACCACTCGAGCTTCAGGTCCTAAGCGTTGAGCGACGATCCGCGCCGCAGCAGCATTGGCACCACTCGAGCCTCCCACCAAACAACCTTCCTCTAAGATCAACTGCCGAGCGGTTCGCAAACTGGTTTCGTCCGGTACATCGATCACCTCATCGCATAAACTCATATCCAAACTTTGAGGCATGAAACTATTGCCTACTCCTTCGACTGTCCACTCTCCGAGAGGAGCCCCTTGATAGATAGAACCCACGGGTTGAACCACCACAGCATGACATCGAGGATTGTGATGTTTGATATACCGAGCAATGCCCGTGAACGTGCCTCCAGAACCAGCCCCAAATACCAGTGCATCCACGCGTCCCTCCATCTGTTCCCAAATTTCGGGCCCAGTCGCATCCTCATGGGCTTCAGGATTATGAGGATTTTCAAATTGTTGAGGTACATAAGCATGAGGAATGTGCTGAGCTAGTTCGGCACACTTGGCGATCGCCCCTTTCATGCCCTCTTCTTTAGGAATCAGGACGAGCTCTGCTCCGAGCGCTTTCATGAGCATCATTTTTTCTCTCGAATACTTCGTCGGCACACATAAGATGCAACGATAACCCATCTGACGGGCGGCCATCGCGAGTCCCACACCCGTATTGCCTGCCGTGGGTTCAATGATGGTGGATCGTCCGGGTTGAATCTTGCCTTCCCGCTCGGCTTGGCGGATCATATTGACCCCAATGCGATCCTTGACGCTTCCGCCAGGGTTAAGATATTCAAGTTTGGCAAACAGACAATGTTGAGGGGCAAAGCGGTGGAGCCGAAGGAGCGGAGTACGGCCCACCAATTCTAAAACGGAGTCGACAGTGGCCAGGGGTCGCAATGATGGGGTCATGCATGCTCCGTACAATCTACTTTAATGTTTGTACCATCCGAACAAGAACTAAGCATCTTTCACCACGAGACTCACAATTTTTCCTCCCGCAGGCACTACGACTTTAACTAAGGTTTTTCCCTGTAACCAAGGTTGAAGCTCCGGGCATCGAAGGGCTGCCGCCTCTTTGTCTGCATCCCGCGTATCCGCAGGAAGTGAAAGACGGGCTCGTACTTTACCGTTCACTTGAACGACCACTAAGATTTCATCGGCCACGAGCAATTCAGGAATGACGTCGGGCCAGGGGGCGTGCGCAACGAAACCCGCGTGACCCAATCGAGCCCACAGAGCCTCCGCTAGATGGGGAGCTGTAGGGGCCAACAGTCGAACCAACACCTCGACGATATGCTGACGAACTGCGGGAGTAAGGTGGGTCGCCTCCTGAAGCGCGTTGAGCAATTCCATCAAACTACTGACAAGCGTATTAAAGGAATAACGAACCTCTAAGTCATCCGTCATGCGCTGAATCGTCTGATGCACCTTGCTCAGTAATTTTTTTTCTTCGGAAGAAAGTGAAGAGACTGGTGGTAGGGGATCCGTGGTCGGTGTGTGGGCTTCCACGAAACGCTCAACCCGTTTTAAGAATCGGGCGGCTCCTTCAATACCTTCAAATCCGGTCCAATCAATTTCCTTCTCAATGGGTGAGGCAAAAATCATAAACAATCTTAAAGCATCGGCGCCATACCGCTCGATCACGTCATCAGGGTCCACAATGTTGCCTTTGGATTTGCTCATCTTAAAACCATCTTTCAAGACCATGCCTTGGCAGATGAGCCGCTGAAAGGGTTCATCCGCATGGGCCATACCGAGATCCCGGAGGACCTTGTGAAAGTAGCGGGCATAAATGAGATGCATGGTGGCGTGTTCGACTCCGCCAATGTACAAATCCACGGGAGTCCACGCTTTCGCTTCCTCCGGGTTAAAGGCTTGGTGCGTATTGTGGGCATCGAGATAGCGCAGCCAATACCAAGACGAATCGACAAAGGTATCCATCGTATCCGTCTCGCGACGCGCCGGACTCCCACACTGAGGACATGTCGCCTGAAGAAAGGTCTCGCTCGTCGTGAGCGGAGAGGCTCCGCGTCCTGTGAAATGAATATCTTCCGGGAGGCGAATAGGTAAATGTTCTTCGCTCTCAGGAACGACACCACACTGTGCACAATGAACGGTGGGAATCGGGGTTCCCCAATAGCGTTGACGCGATAGACCCCAGTCTTTGAGTTTAAAACTTAGCATCGGTTCGGCCTGAGCGGTATCCGCCAAAGCTTGGATCAAAGCGTGCGTGGCTTCGGCACTCGTCATGCCGCTATACCAACCGCTCTCGATGAGGACGCCGGGGTCCCAGGGTGACGTGCTCTCGATCACGGTGCGGATCGGCAGATCGTAGGTCACGGCAAACTCATGATCACGCTCATCGTGACCTGGAACTCCCATGACGGCTCCCGTTCCGTAATCCATTAAGACATAATTAGCTGCAAAGACAGGTAAGAGTTCGCCCGTGATCGGGTGACGAGCATGAAGAAGGGTTCGGTAACCCAATTTAAGATCGCTCGTTAATCGTTCCTCGCGAGACTGTCGGGCAATGGTTTGGCAAAACGTCGCTAGCCCGGCATCGGATGCCGAAGCCGCTTGGATGATGGGGTGCTCGGTCGACAGAGCTAAAAACGAAACACCAAACAAAGTATCGAGACGCGTCGTAAAGACGGAGACACGCTCACCGTGGGTCAGTTCAAATGAAAAGCGAACGCCTTCAGAGCGTCCAATCCAATGGCGCTGCATGGCTTTGATATTGTCGGGCCAATCCAGCGTATCTAAGCCCTGCACTAACTCATTCGCATACTTCGTGATCGCAAAAAAGTACTGCTCCATCGGCTTTTGTATGACGGGATGTCCCGTGCGTTCATCTTTACCATCCACCACTTGTTCATTAGCTAAGACCGTTCCGAGCGCCTCACACCAATTGACATTGCGTCGCGCACGAAAGACATCGCCACGTTTCCACATTTGTAAAAAGAACCATTGATTCCAACGATAGTAGGCCGGTTCAAAGCTGGCGAGTTCCCGATCCCAATCGTAACTAATGCCCAGTCGCTGAATTTGTTTTTTCATATCTGCAATATTTTTTCGCGTCCATACGGCAGGATGAATGTGATGCTGAATAGCCGCGTTCTCCGCTGGAAGCCCGAATGAATCCCACCCCATCGTGTGCATGACTTTTTTCCCTCGCATACGTTGATAGCGAGCGACCACATCGCCCAAGGTGTAATTACGAACATGCCCCATGTGAATACGACCACTGGGATAGGGCAACATGACCAACATATAAAAAGTGGGAGTGTCGGGAGTCATCTCGCGAGCAAAGGGCGCGCGAAAAACTTTTTCCTTCATCCACTGGGCTTGGATGAGCGCTTCTTGTTGTAGGGGATCATACGTCATGGGAACTCGTGTCGTACCAACATCTTTCAGATTAACGGACGCACTCCACTACGTCAGACCCTCGTCAGTCCATTCGGTCGTGGGATCCTCAGAAGATTTTTCTGCCACCCGATAGGACTCGTCCGACCAAGCTCCGAGGTCTTCCAAACGGCATCGTTCCGAGCAAAAAGGACGGTTTGTATTCCCTTGCCAAGAGATCGGCTTATGACATTTTGGACATGCTTTTAAGTTGTTTATTTTCATAATTTTAAACTATAATCTACATTATATCACTCATATTTATTGAGTGTGTCTATGTAGATATGTTTGACGCCTTTAAAAATGGTGTCTAGCGTGAAATATAGGGCACATTTGAAGCGCCCAAGAAGGAGAAAGCATTATGAGCAAAATTATCGGAATCGACTTAGGGACCACCAACAGTTGCGTGGCCGTCATGGAAGGGGGACAACCCAAGGTTATCCCGAATCCCGAAGGATCCAACACCACCCCGTCCGTGGTCGGGTTTAATCCCAAGACCGGCGAGCGCCTGGTGGGAGCTTCGGCTAAGCGACAAGCAGTCGCTCAACCCAAGAGCACTATCTATTCCATCAAAAGGTTTATGGGTCTTCCTTTTAATGACTCTGAGAAGGAACAAAAACTCGTTCCTTATTCTATCAAAAAGAATGCCAAGGGGGGATGTGCGGTCGGCGTGAACGGCCAAGAACTTTCTCCCGAAGACATTTCCGCCGTCATCCTCACCAAGATGAAAGAAGCGGCCGAAGCGTACTTGGGGCAAAAGGTCACGCAAGCTGTGATCACCGTGCCCGCCTATTTCAACGATGCACAACGTCAAGCAACGAAAGATGCGGGTACCATTGCTGGTCTCGAAGTCATGCGTATCGTCAACGAGCCTACCGCGGCTGCCTTGGCGTACGGATTAGATAAGAAAAAAGAAAGCACCATCGCCGTCTTCGATTTCGGAGGAGGCACCTTTGATATTTCCATCCTCGAGGTGAGTGACGGCGTTGTCGAAGTCAAATCCACCAATGGTGATACCCATTTGGGGGGCGACAATGTGGACCAAGCCATTATTGATTGGCTCATCGATGAATTCAAAAAAGCAGAAGGGATCGATCTACGTCCCCAAGCTGAGGCTATGCAGCGTCTCAAAGAAGCAGCGGAAAAAGCCAAGATTGAATTGTCGAGCACCACGCAAACAGACATTTCTATTCCTTTCATCACCGCCAATGCCAGTGGACCCAAGCACATTACTCAAACCCTCAGTCGCGCCAAATTTGAACTGATGATTGAGTCCGTCATTAATAAACTCCGCCAGCCTTGTGAAAATGCACTCAAGGATGCGGGGTTATCTAAAGATAAGATCCAAGAAGTGGTCATGGTCGGTGGATCTACCCGTATTCCTAAAGTCAAAGAGTTGGTCAAGAGCATCTTTGGTAAAGAACCCAACCATAGTGTGAACCCCGATGAAGTGGTGGCCTTAGGCGCGGCTGTCCAAGCCGGTGTTCTCGCTGGGGACGTGAAGGGCGTGTTGCTCCTCGATGTGACACCGCTTTCGTTAGGCATCAATGCTAACGGAGGCCAGATGAGTGTCATCATCCCTCGCAATACCACGATTCCGACGAAGCGTTCCGAAGTCTACACCACAGCAGTCGACAATCAACCGGGAGTGGACATTGAAGTCTTCCAGGGAGAACGACCTCTCGTGGAAGGCAATAAACTGCTCGGTCGTTTCCATCTAGGAGGTATTGCTCCCGCACCTCGAGGTATCCCTCAAGTCGAAGTGACCTTTGATATTGATGCCAACGGCATCGTTCATGTCACGGCCAAAGACAAGGGCACCGGCAAAGATGCCAGTATCACTTTGACGGGCTCCACAGGTCTATCGAAAGAAGAGATTGACGCCAAGATTAAAGATGCCGAAATGCATCAGTCCGAAGATGAAGCTCGCAAGAGTGTCTTGGAAAGCCGAAATCATCTCGATCAAATGGTCTACCAAGTGGAAAAACTCATCAAAGAAAATGGAGATAAATTACCCGAAGCTGATAAGAAAGAAGCGGAAGAAGCTCTGGGGGTTGCTAAGAAAGCTCTCGAAGGCCAAGATGCCGACGCCATCAAATCAGCCCTCGAAGGTCTCACCACCAAGTCCCACAAACTTGCCGAGTCGATCTACAAAGCTACCCCGCCCCCCAGTGAACCGGGCGCCGGCTCCTCGTCCTCAGGTTCGTCAGGTTCATCGGACAAACCCAAAGACGAGACCGTGATTGACGCCGAAGTCGTCTAAGTCGTGTTGCCCAAGGGAGGCGCTCAACCGTCCTCCCTTGGGTTAACTTAGAACATCCCAAAGTGGCTCATGGCTAAACGTGACTATTACAAATCGCTCGGGGTGCCTAAAGGTGCCTCGGACGACGATATCAAAAAAGCGTACCGAAAGCTTGCGCGAAAGTATCATCCTGATCTGAATCCCAACAGCCCCAGTGCGGAGAGTCGCTTTAAGGAAATATCCGAAGCCTATGAAAATTTATCGGATCCCACCAAGCGTTCGAATTATGACCAATATGGAGATCCGCAAGGGCCTGGTGCGGTGCCTCCGGGTTTTTCCTCAAGTGGTTTCTCAGGTTTTAACTTTGGAAGTGGCATTGATCTCGGTGACTTATTTGGAAACCGTGTTCAACGTACGGGTCCCGAACGGGGATCTGATCTCGTTCACGGAGTTCGCATTGGATTTGCAGACGCATTTCGAGGTACCAAACTCACCTTAAATATCCAACGCACGGAATCGTGTACTCCCTGCCAAGGAACCGGAGACACCCTGAGCCAAAAAAAGACCTGCGGCCAATGCAAAGGTCAAGGTCGTTTTCAATCCCGAAATTTTCTTTTTGGGGGCACGCAACTGTGCCCAGCCTGCGAGGGACGTGGCTACACAGCGCCCCCGTGTTCGATGTGCCATGGCCAGGGACACCGCCCTAAACAGGAAAGTTTGACCCTTGCGATTCCACCCGGAGTGGACGAGGGTAGTCGCCTGCGGGTGACCGGCAAGGGTGAAGCCGGATACCGCGGAGGTGGCTCAGGAGATTTCTATGTACAAATTTCCGTAGACCCCGATCCGCGTTTCGATCGCAAGGGCCACAACCTCTACGTATCCCTTCCGGTGTCCTTTAGTGAAGCGGCTCTCGGGGCCAAAATTGAGATCCCCACCCCTGAGGGCGTCACCACTCTCAAAGTGCCTCCGGGTATTCAGACGGGTACCAAATTACGTGTCAAAGGACAAGGCATGCCGATTATGCGGAGTGAGCAGCGGGGCGATCTGTTTGCTGAAATTCACGTCGTCACGCCCAAAATTCAGGATGAGCGAAGTAAAGATTTGTTGAGAGAGCTGGGGGCGTTGAATGACGACTCGACTCAAAAAGAACGTGGTCAATTGTATGGCTAAAAGAGATGAGGTATCCCTATGAGAACTGATGGACGACAAGGCGCCTATATGATTGGAGTGGTATCCCGACGATACGGGATTCATCCCCAAACTCTTCGGCTCTACGAGAAAGAAGGGCTCCTCAAGCCCTCGCGTACCGAAGGGAAAACTCGTCTCTACAGTGAAGACGATTTGGAGCGTTTAGAATTTATTCTCAATCTCACCCGGGATCTCGGAGTGAATCTTGCTGGGATTGAAGTCATTTTGCAATTACGCGAGCAGACTGTCTCTTATACACATCTCCGAGCCCACGAGACGTAGAGGAATCTCG
>CAWULW010000013.1:0-10313 GCA_963923615.1 uncultured Holophagaceae bacterium | reverse complement strand
TCGGGCAGCGTCTCGCCCAGAGCGGAAGATTGTTTTTCATGAATGACTTGTTTACTATCTGCTCCAGCAATGACCAAGACCATTTCACCACGTTCCTCGGTCCCTAATGCTGCAATGACCTCACTGGGTGTACCTCGATACCAAGTTTCATGCATTTTGGTCAGTTCTCGACCTAGTGCAATTTCACGATCAGGGATCAGTTCTTGAATAGCTTTTAGAGTTTCATGAATTCGGTGCGGCGCTTCAAAAACGAGTGTAGTTTCTTCTCGCCCTGCAATCATCTTCAATGCTTCCTGCCGACTGGTGGTTTTATTTGGTAGATAGCCTAGAAATGAGAACTTATGACACGGTAATCCCGAGGCCACGACCCCCATTAATACCGAACTGGCCCCGGGTAGAACTGTGACCTTGGAGGAGACTTCACGGGCTAACCTGAGAATTTCAAAGCCTGGGTCGTTAATGCCTGGCATACCTGCATCCGAACAGTAGGCAACGATGAGGTCTTGTCCTAAATAGTTCTGAATCTCTCGATGCACACCCTCGTCGGCATGATCATCAAAGCGTACTAATTTTTTGACGATTCCTAAGTGATCGAGCAATGCCCCCGTACGACGAGTGTCTTCGCAGGCGACCAGATCCACAGTGTTAAGAATCTCGATGGATCGAAGGGTCATGTCGCCTAGATTTCCAATAGGCGTAGGGATCAAAATAAGATGGCCGGTCATAGCACCCTAATCTAAAAGCTCTCTGAAATCTTCTTTTCTACTTTTTTTCTTTCATTCGCATCCAGAATGCGCTTTCGCATACGAATAAAATGGGGAGTGACTTCAACTAACTCATCGTCCGCAATATATTCGAGGGCTTGCTCTAGGGTATGTTCTCGAGGTGGGGTCAAGCGAGTCGCTTCATCGGATCCCGAGGCGCGCATATTTGACAATTTTTTGCCTTTCGCAATATTGACGACAAGATCATTTTCTCTAGAATGTTCACCGACAATCATTCCCTCGTAACACTTTGTTTGGGGATGAATAAAAATCACGCCACGGTCCTCGAGATTCATTAGGGCAAACCCGACAGCCTCAGCGGTTTCCATCGCGATCAAAACTCCATTTTTTCGTCCGGGCAATTCTCCCTTAAATGGGCCGTAATGACTAAAAAGAGCATTCATGATCCCCTCTCCTCGAGTATCCGTCATAAATTCGGTTCGATAACCAATCAAACCCCGGCTTGGAATCTTAAAGTGAAGACGAAGTCGACCTCCTTCGTTTCCCATATCCTGCATTTCCGCTTTCCGTTGACCTAACTTTTCCATCACGATGCCCATATAGGCATCGGGTACATCCACCACGAGATCTTCGTAGGGCTCTTCTTTTTCTCCGGTTTCTGGATTGGTATGAATAATAACTTCTGGGCGCGAAACGCAAAGTTCAAAGTCTTCTCGTCGCATATTTTCAATCAACACAGAGAGATGTAATTCTCCTCGTCCCGAAACTTTGAAACAATCTGGGCTTTCGGTATCTTCCACTCGTAGGGCGACATTATGTTGTAATTCTTTCATCAGACGCTCTCGAATTCTTCGACTCTGAACATTTTTTCCATCTTGACCCGAAAAGGGTCCATTGTTGACCATAAACATCATTGAAATAGTGGGCTCATCGATTTGAACATACGGTAATGCATCAGGTTGTTCGACGCTGGAGATCGTCTCTCCCACTCGAATATCTTCAATGCCGGCAATAGCGACAATATCCCCTGCTTGACCCTTGGTCAGGGGGACACGAGAAAGACCCTCAAATCCATAAAGTTGGGTAATTTTATGCATTTGAATATCCCCATTATGTTTAATGAGAGAGACGTTTCGTCCCACTTCAATTTCTCCATTCACCACACGTCCAATACCAATTTGTCCAACGAAATCGTTGTAGTCCATAAGCGTAACCAACATCTGAAGATTGGCAGTCGGCGATCCCTTTGGCGATGGGCATTGTTCTGCAATAGTTTTAAAGAGAGCATCCATATTAGTGCTCGTCTCATCCATGCTCATCATGGCGTACCCATTTTTAGCTGAGGCGAAAACGCAAGGAAAATCGAGTTGCTCCTCATTCGCGTCAAGTTCAATGAGTAAATCGAGAACTCGTTCTTGGGACCACAGAGCTCGGGCGCCTGGACGATCAACCTTATTAATAACGACAATGGGGCGGAGTCCTAAGGCTAGTGCTTTTCGAGTAACAAATTTGGTCTGAGGCATCGGCCCATCAAAACTATCCACTACCAATAGGACACTATCGACCATGCTTAGGACCCGTTCAACTTCTCCTCCAAAATCAGCGTGCCCTGGAGTATCGACAATGTTAAAACGATAATCATTCCACTTAACGCTCGTGGTTTTAGCCAAAATGGTGATTCCTCGTTCGCGCTCCTGATCATTAGAATCCATCGCACGCTCTTGCATACGCTGATTGTCACGAAAAGTATGTGTTCCCTTAAACATGGCATCCACTAGGGTGGTCTTGCCGTGATCAACGTGTGCGATAATCGCGATGTTCCGAATGCTCTCGATATAATTCATGACAACCTATGCTTTCGGGAGGGAAATGCCCTCTAAAAGACAGGGCAAAAGGCGAGGGGGGAATCGATCTGAGGCTTAATTTAAGAGGCTAAAACCCTTAATTGTAGCAGTGGAGCGGGTTTTTAGGAACTGTTAACTTTCGGAAATCCGTCCCATTTTTAGGAATTAGGATTATCATTTTTGTAACTCGTGACTCTGTATCAACTCAAGGGTATCCATGATCAAACTTGATATTGCAAATACAATTATGAATGTACATCCCTGCAGTCGCCATACGGCGATTCAAGTTGTTGACATCTTAACGGAGCGAATGAAATTAGCACTCTTAGAGGGTCATCGAATTGAAATTCGTGGCTTTGGCGTTTTCGAACCTCGTCCTAGAAAAAATGGCTTGGGACGAAATATTAAAACGGGGTCCTCGGTAGATATCCCCAAGGGAAGATCCATTCGATTTAAGCCTGGTAAAGATTTACGCGATATGGGCTCAGGCGAATTGTCTTAGCGTTTACGTCGGCTAGCTAAAATAATCATTTCCCTTAGGGTTTTCGCCATCGTAATCGCAGAAACTCCCGAAGGATCATAATGGGGGGAGAGTTCTAAACAATCCATCCCTACTAAGCGACGTCCCGATAGCTGCTTGAGTCCTCCGATGAGGACATCCCAAAGAATGCCACCGGGTTCTGGTGTCCCTGTTCCCGGATAAATGGAGGGATCTAGAACATCAAGATCGCAAGTAAGATAAATTGGCCGATCGCCCAGGGAATCCAAATGCTCTTTGATGGCCTCTTTAGTAAAAGGCCGGAGTGTGTCGTGTTGTTGGGCTAGCTTCCATTCCTCCAATGAACCCGATCGAATACCAAACTGTTTAAGATTGGCATATCCAATTTGATCTGCTACCCGACCTAAAATTGTCGCGTGAGTGAATTCGTCTCCCCACAAGTCAGGTCTCAAATCTGCATGGGCATCAAAATGAACGACAGCGAGATCGGGATAGCGTTCATAAGCAGACATAATAAGGGGGTAAGCCAACAGATGTTCCCCTCCAAATCCCAACGGGAAATGGCCTGCTGTAACAACTTCATGGACGGCGCTTTTAATAGAGGTCAGAACACGATCTTTTTGACCTGGGGGGAGGAAAAGATCCCCATAGTCCGTGAATTTGATATCCATAAGAGAGGCTTGTTGGTAGAAGGAAAATTCTTCCATTCCCTGCGAGGACTCTCGTACCGCTGAGCCAGCAAATCGCGACCCAGGTTTAAAAGAACTAGTTCCGTCCCAGCAAAGCCCAAACAGACCAATGTCGGCTTCTCGGGGATCACAAGACCCGAGAAAATAAGGGGAGACCCACTCATGTGTTGTTGGGGATGTGGCCATAAAAACTCCGCAGTAATAAGACTAACATCACCATGAAATTCATAAAGTTAAAGAAGTAAGTCAACATATAAAAAGAACGTTCTTGCTGAGGCGCAGAAAAAATGATTGATAACCCCTTACTCATTCCCATTAAAGTCATGGGGCGCTCTGACATCCTCAAAGCCGATATGATTGAAGCCCTCATCTCAGAAATACTAGGGGCTCACGCCCATCACGCACACCGATACGCCGTTGCATGTAAGGGTCAATATATAAGTCACACCTTTTGGGTTTTGCTTCAAGATGCCAACCAGGAAAAACCACTTCGGGAAGCGATTGCAAAACTTCCAGGATATGAACTCCAGTTGTAGTTAAGGTCTCAGAGTTCCCATCATTCGTGGATAAGGGATCGTTTCCCTAACATGGGGTAATTTACAGATCCAAGCCACGACCCGTTCAATGCCCATTCCAAATCCCGCATGAGGAACCGATCCAAAACGCCTGAGATCGAGATACCACTCATAATCTGATCGATTCAACCCATGATGAGCAATCTGTTCTAACAGATACGCCTCGCTTGAGGCACGCTCACCTCCACCAATGATTTCCCCATAACCTTCGGGTGCAAGTAAGTCTGCTCCAAGGGCTAAACGCGGGTCCTGAGGATCTTGTTCCATATAAAAAGCTTTGAAGGTCTTGGGGAATCGATGAACCCACAGAGGGCGATCATGAGCGTTCATCAAAAGTGTTTCGTCGTCGTTTCCATAGTCTTGACCCCACTCAATATCACTTCCAAGTGATTTTAATTGCTCGACGCTTTCGGTATAGGACATTTGTCGAAAGGGTTCTTTCATCGCAAGTATCAAAGGAGCGGTATCTCGCTCCAAGATCTTTAATTCTTCCATGCGGTCGTTCAACACCCTTTGAAGAATAAATTGCACTAGGCCTTGGCCTAAGTGAAGAACATCCTCGAGATGTGCGAAGGCCATTTCAGGTTCCACCATCCAAAATTCGGTCAGATGACGACGCGTTTTACTTTTCTCGGCTCGAAATGTTGGACCAAAACAATAAACTTTACCAAAAGCAAAGATGCCTGGCTCTTGATATAACTGACCACTCTGACTAAGGTAGGCCATACCCTCGTGAAAATAATCTGTTTGAAAAAGCGTACTGGTTCCTTCACATGCACTAGGTGACAAAATAGGCGAATCAAAAAGCGTAAATCCTTCTTGATCAAAAAAATCTCGAGTGGCCTTGATGATGGTGTGGCGAATTTTTAAAATAGCCCATTGTCGTTTTGATCTCATCCAGAGATGGCGGTTATTCATAAGAAATTCGGTACCATGCTCTTTCGGAGTAATCGGAAAGTCCACGCTAGGACCTACTAGTTGAATATCGTGAACTAAAAGTTCGGGCTCGCCACTTTTGGGATGTGCTTGAACGAGACCCTTCAGGATTAGGGCGCTTTCTTGGGTCAGCGTAGACGCTAAGTCATAACTCTCAGGGGAAGCCTGTTGTGCCGTGACCACGCATTGAATAAATCCAGAACCATCTCTCAATTCAATGAAGCGAGTTTTACTCGTTCGGATATTTCTTACCCAACCCCGCAAAGAAACTGTCTCTCCTATGTGGGATTGAAGATCTTTGATCATTAAAAAAGATGTCACGCTTAACTCCTGTCTACATTGTCGCTAAGAACGTGCGGATATCCAAGACACAAGGTGCTGGAAACCTAATAAGCACCAAGATTTGTTGATACAATGAACCAAAGAAGGTCCATTGAGGTCTACGCCTCGGGCTCTTCGACCACGATCACGCTGGCTGTTTTCTTTGGATTCTGTCTCTTTTTTGGGGACCCTGTCGCATGACCTCTTCTCCTTTCCCTCATCGTCATCTCCTAGGGATTGAGCCGCTCGAAAATGGAGATATTTATCACATTTTGGATCTTGCCAAGGAAATCTCGGTTGCCCATGGGCCCACATTTTCCTCTTTGCTGTCTGATCGTCTGATTATTAATCTTTTTCTTGAGGGTAGTACCCGAACGCGTACTAGCTTTGAAATTGCCGAACGAAGACTAGGGGCTCATGTTGTTAATTTTGATATTGAGTCTAGTTCTTCCAATAAGGGCGAAACACTTTTGGATACGGCGCTCAATTTAGAAGCGACGGGGGCAGATCTAATGGTGATTCGTCATTCAGCCCCAGGGGTGCCTCACTTTTTATCTCGCCATCTTAACTGCCATATCATCAATGCGGGAGATGGTTCACATGAACACCCTACTCAAGCACTACTCGATGCGTTTACATTGCGCGAGCATTTCGGAAAGATCGAGGGGCTTCGTATTGCCATCGTTGGTGATATTCGTAACTCAAGAGTCGCTCGATCAAATACCTGGTTACTTACCAAATTAGGCGCTCACGTAACTCTCGTAGCGCCACCTACGCTACTCCCTAAAGAACTCAAGGATGTTTGGCCAAGTGTAGAACTCACCTCGGATTTAGATCAGATTCTCCCTCATCAAGATGCCTTTATCATGCTGAGGATTCAAGTGGAACGTGGGACAAATAATTTAATTCCTACTCGAAAAGAATACGTTGAATTCTATCAGATGAATTCGAAACGTTTTGCACAAGCGCGTAAGTCCGCCGTGATCATGCATCCAGGTCCTGTCAATCATGGGGTGGAATTGACCTCAGAACTTTTTAATAGCCCCTCGAGTCTAATTTTGAAACAAGTAACGTCAGGGGTACCCATTCGTATGGCTGTAATTCAATTACTTTTACATTCAAGGACATCCTAGATGAACCGTTCGGTTGAGGTCCAGGGGCCAGTCACTCTTCTGATCCTCGATGGTTTTGGTGACAGTAGCGATCAGAATCATAATGCACCTTATTTGGCTGGCATGCCTTTTTTTAATCATTTCAGATCAAGGTATGCGAGTGGACAATTACAAACATCCGGTGAATTCGTTGGACTTCCTGTAGGACAATTTGGAAATTCAGAGGTGGGCCATATGAATCTTGGTGCAGGTCGAATCGTTCGACAAGATCTGACCGTTATCAATGAGGATATTCAACGAGGCACCTTCTTAACCAAAACTCCTCTGATTCAACTCAGTAAAACACTTCAGCGTTCGGGAGGGCGACTTCATCTAGTAGGGCTTGTGAGTGACGGAGGCGTACACAGTCACGAAGACCATTTATATACCTTAGCCCACTGGGCCCAAGGCCTAGGTCTGTCCACCTCCATTCACGCTTTTCTAGATGGACGAGATACACTCCAAAAAAGTGCGGAGATCTACCTACATCGACTGAAGGAACATCTCACGGAGCTGCCCTGTGTCACGCTAGCTTCGTTGTGTGGTCGGTATACCGCTATGGATAGAGATAAGAGATGGGATCGTACGGAACGTATTTATCGCCTGCTGACCTATGGCGAATCCCAATTCCAAGCGAACGACGGATTAGATGGCTTACATCAGGGTTATGAGCGCGGTGAAACAGATGAGTTTATCGCGCCCACCCGTCTCCAGAATTTTCAGCCTATCAAGGACGGGGATGGAGTCCTATTTTTTAACTTCCGTGCCGATCGCATGCGTCAACTAGTTCATGCGTTAGTCACCCCCGAATTTGGCTCATTTAATGTCCAACCTCGTCCACGTGTAGACGTCGTAACCCTGACTTCCTATGATGAAACTTTGAATCCCTACTTAGGAGTGTTGTACCCCAAAATACCCCTCGTAAATATTCTCGGAGAAATCATCAGCCAAAGGGGTTGGAAGCAATTTAGAACGGCTGAAAGCGAAAAGTATGCCCACGTCACCTATTTTTTTAACGGTGGAGATGAAAGTATTTTTCCAGGTGAATATCGCCACGTAGTACCCTCCCCCAAGGTGGCAACCTATGACTTAGAGCCCGCTATGAGTTGCCCAGAAGTCACTGAAGGGCTAGTGACGGCTATTCAATCCAACCAATATCGACTTTTAGTTTGCAATCTTGCCAATGGGGACATGGTGGGCCACACGGGAAATTTACAGGCGGCGGAGTCCGCCTGTAGGGTCTTGGACCAAAGCATTCATGATATCGCCGAGGCCACCCTGAAAGTTGGAGGTGCACTATTAATCACAGCTGATCATGGCAACTGCGAATCAATGCTCGATCCAGAAGGCAATCCTCATACCGCACACACTATGAACCCTGTCCCCATCGTTATCATTGCAGAATCTACCGAGGGACACACCTTACATAGTGGAGGAGCTCTTCAAGACGTTGCCCCGACACTTCTTGCTCTTTTGGGTGTACCCCAACCAAGCGAAATGACCGGTCGGTCCCTACTTTAATCACTTGCCCCGATTGCTACTTCGTGTAAATCCCAAATTAGAGGGCTTGGTAGTAGGTTTGGAAGAGATTTTGACTTTGGAGACTTCGATAGTCTTATCGGCGGTCTTTGATGGATCACCTGACTTACTCAGCGCTTCCGAAGGTTTGGCATTCAATACGGCTTGAAGAAGATTGGTAGGTACATTAATTTTTGGTTTACTCATACCTATGATATTACTCCTTAATGGCAGAATGAATAGCCACAATTCCGCCCGTCAAGTTTATCCACTCGACCGATTTAAATCCGCTTCTCCGCAACTCACCTGCAAGAGAAACTTGGTTGGGAAAAGCTCGGATACTTTCTCGGAGATAGTCGTAGGCGCTACGATCCCTCGCTACCAGAGTACCGATTAAGGGAAGGATGTACCGACTATATACATCATAGAGTTTTCTGAAAAGGCTATTAGGAGGAGTAGAAAACTCTAGAATGGTCAATTGCCCATGAGGCTTTAGGACACGCAGAAACTCTTGGAAAGCTAGATCTCTATTTTCAATATTTCGAACTCCATAGCATACGGTCACACCATCAAACTGATTAGATTTAAAGGGGAGACGCTGCGCATCTGCATCGGCAAATCCCCATACCTTATCCTCCAATTTTTTTTGATAGCTTTTGAGAACCGAGAAGCGAAGCATGCTATGAGTGAAGTCCGTACTAATAACATCCGCTCCCAACCGAGCTATCGCCATTGAGGAATCACCTGTCCCAGCAGCGACATCGAGGAAAAGTTTTTGGGGAGCGGCCCCACTTTTCTTAGCCATCCGACGCCACCAATAAAAATCCATCCCTAGAGATAGCGCATGATTAACCATGTCGTATCGTCGGGAAATATTCGTAAACATTTTTTGTATTTGGGGGCCGTGGGGCATGGAGGGGATCCCATCAAGAATATTGAAGGTGGCGAATGGAGGGGCTATGGGCAACTATCTTAGTTATTCCTCTTTGGGTTTGGGGCGATCCTCATAGGGAGTCATACGCGTTTTTTTAAAATCAGGTCCCTCGACCGAAGGAAAGGGTTTAAAGGCGGTACCAAGAGGGTTTTGGGGACCGGGAGTGCTCAATACTTTGAGATCCGAGGCAAGATCAGCCCAGGAAATGAGCCATTGTTGATCTAGTGAGGCGATATGGATTCCCAAACGAATAAAACTAATACGAGGATCGCGTACATTCGGCAATTTAAGGTAAGTGACTTTTAATGTCACGGGGTTTAAGCATGTCAAATAAGTTTCACCATCGTCTAGAAACCACAAAAGGTGGGCAAGATCAGTCCGAGGATCTGCTTGGGAGGACACAACAGTATTTTTAAAATTTGTTTCAGGATAACGAATAGATTTAAGTTCATCGAAGCTTAGAGGGACACCAACGCCTGACCAAGTTTTCAGACGTCGTCCTGGGAGAGATCCACGCCAAATGATTTGGCTTTTGGGATCAATAATAATTAACGTTCCATCTTCTGAAAGCTCCACTTTTCGTCCCTGTGTTAACAAGGAAATCTTGGGGATAACGTTATCCTCGGGCTGAATTTGACCCTTGAAGGGAGTTGCACGAGATGGGACTCCAATCCAAGGTAGAGGCTCGAGGCGTTGAGCGACCAGACTCAACGTTATAAAACAGAGGGGTGCCAACCGCATAAGGTTCCTAAATTCCGAGTTGTAATATCAGCTAATCGATGTAGGGAAAGCCCCCGGAGATCAGCTAGAGCTTCGGCTGTAAAGCGAACAAAACCGGGCTCATTAGGCTTCCCTCGATGAGGAGCTGGAGCAAGAAAAGGGGCATCGGTTTCTACCAAGAAGCGATCTTCTGGAACCCATTGGGCTACCTCACGAATCGTCTCGGCTTTTTTGAAGGTAAGAATGCCTGAGAAGCTGAGGTAAAAACCAAGGTCAACGGCCTTCCGGGCAAAATCAAGATCTTCGGAAAAACAGTGAATAATGCCCTGGACTTCCTCTGCTCCCTCATCCTTAAGAATTCTCAAGGTATCGCCGGGAGCTTCTCGAGTATGAATCATGAG